>DLME01000041.1:0-225 GCA_002479215.1 Syntrophaceae bacterium UBA7544 | reverse complement strand
CGGAAGTGGTCTCTTCAATCTGAGCACGGATCTGTTTGACACGGCCTTCCAGATCGGCTCTCTTTCCGGCGCCGTCGATAATGGTCGTATTATCTTTATCAATGGTGATTTTCTTGGCGCGTCCCATGTCTTCAATCTTCACGTTTTCCAGTTTGTAACCCATGTCTTCGGAAATCATCTTGCCGCCGGTAAGAATGGCAATGTCTTCCAACATGGCCTTGCGGC
>DLME01000267.1:13703-14708 GCA_002479215.1 Syntrophaceae bacterium UBA7544 | reverse complement strand
CGTGTATCCCTTGAGTGTCGTACGTGCACTCCCGCTGCACCCCGTTTGTTAGTAGGTGTTTTCAGCAAGCAGTTCTTCCTGTAATGTTTGCTTGATAACTTTTATCAATTATGTAAAACTAAGAATAGTTATCAGTGATTTTATGACGATTGATGAAGGCCGACGGAACTTGTTACAGACCATCGGACGGAAAAATAAATCTGTCACCTTTTTTAATCATGTGTTCTTTTGCCTTCTTCTTGCCGCCCTATGTTTTGTTTTTGCCGACTGTTGGGTCATTAAAACCCCGTACAAGGTGGTGAAAGGGACGATTAAGGGTACGTATTATACGGTGAGAGGGGCCTACCAACTGACTGCCGGCACCACAAAGCTCGTTTACCATATTGGTAAATTTACCTTCAAGGTGGTAAAGGCCCCCCTTGACTGGGCCCTCACGAGTGACAACATCGAGACTATAGACGGGCTTCCCCCAAAAGAAGCGATTCGCCTAGGAAGAGTGAAAAACGCGCCCTACAGGGTCAAAGGAAAGATGTACTATCCCATGTCCGTTGGGAAAGCACGCTCGTACCAGGAGACGGGTGTCGCCTCCTGGTACGGTTATGAGACGTTGCGCGGCAAGGGTGACCGCATGACTGCAAACGGTGAGGTCTTTGATCCGAGGGAGTTGACAGCCGCCCACAAGTATCTGCCTCTTCCTACCCATGTCAAGGTTACAAATCTTGAAAACGATCGCTGGGTTATTGTGAGGGTAAACGACCGCGGTCCCTTTCCCAGTGACTTCAATGCCAGTTCCGGCGAGAGGATCATTGATCTAAGCGAGGGTGCGGCAAAGAATCTGGGTTTTCATAACAAAGGCGTGGCAAGAGTAAAGGTACAAACCATTGAGCTGAAAAACTAACTGGAAGCATTTTGATGCCATGAATGATAATGAGATCGACACATCCGATATTCCGCCACTTCCTAAAGATTTCTTCCTGTAATATTGTTTTTCTTATTTTCCCAATT
>DLME01000267.1:653-13642 GCA_002479215.1 Syntrophaceae bacterium UBA7544 | reverse complement strand
TTGTTTTTCTTATTTTCCCAATTTATACAACATTTCAATCGGAAATAATCAAAAAACTGATCTTCACCCCGAAAAGTGGTCCAGTTTTTAAGTTAGGATTGGGGTGTAATAAAAAATTATATTGAAGAAAGGCAGGATGAGTCGGAAGCGATTTACGATGAACCAGATTGTCGGTTTACTTCGGATGGTAAAAAGGTTCATCTCCACTTCCTTGCCTTTCAATGGTTGTTTTATATCCCAATTATTTACACAAAAATTAATATTATTTAAGCGGAATGTTTCGAATTCATCTTGATAAAAGCAGAATTTCATTCGAGAGCACCGGAAAACATTCCGATGTATAATAATATTTATCCATCATATATCTTCCCCTGTCACAAAAGGAGGCAGGGGAAGATGTTATTGCCATAATTATTTAACTCTAAACCATTCCTGGGATCTCCCAAACAAACTAATACCAATATACCCACGGGAGGTTAATACATCATCCTTGACCCACATTTTACATTTATAGGTTGAGCCATCATCAGGATCTATGATCGTTCCACTAGCGTACCCCACACCGAGTTCCTTATCCACGTCTCCGGTTTTCTTCATGTCTTGTAAAATTATCATGCCGATCAACGGTTTATTTTTTAAATCTCCCTTGCATTTATCACAGACCTTATCTGGGGGGTCAAGCAACAGTCTGGTAATCTTGCCAAAGTATACGCCATTTTTCTCGAATATTTCAATATGTGATGACGCCTTCCCTTTGTTCGGACCTTCATCATCTATTGTCTTCCATGTTCCGATAATGGGACTCTGTGCTTTTGCGGTAACATTGAATAATACAATGACAAACATACAAATTATAACGCTCACTAAAATTTTTTTCATGATGCTTAAACCTCCTAAGATAATGTTATATTTAACAACAGTATACCTTCTGAATGAGCGTAGGCTGAATTGGTTCATCCCCGCTCCCGCACATCGATATTGTACTGCCCAACATTTTACGAAAAAAATACTATACTATAAAAAAAGTAAAAAATATTTATTGACTTTGTAATTTAACTATATTAATTTAATAATGTTAAATTAATATTTATACTAGGTTTTTATAAAAAGCAAGTTCTTTTCAAAGCATCAAAATAAATACAGGAGGTGGTTATATGGAAAAAGATTTTAAGGTTTACGGCTACAGGTGGATAGTGCTTTTGGTATACTTTATCATCAACGCGTTGATGCAGATCCAGTGGATCATCTTTGCGCCCATAACCAGCGAAGCGGTAGCATTCTACAATGTACCCGCCATGCAAATTGACCTACTTTCCCTGATCTTTATGGTCGTCTATATTTTTATATCCTTTCCGGCATCATATATAATCGACAAATGGGGAATCCGGATCGGTATTGGGATCGGCGCCGCGCTGATGGGTGTCTTCGGATTTATGAAAGGACTGTACGGTACAAGCTATGCAATGGTTATCATTGCTCAAATCGGAATTGCCATTGGACAACCATTCGTTCTGAATTCTGTTACCAAAGTTGGAGCCCGGTGGTTTCCCCTGCATGAGCGGGCGACCCAGGCGGGCATATCCGTGCTGGCTCAATTCGTGGGAATTATTATCGCGATGGTGCTCACACCGCTCCTTTTCAAAATGTACGGCATGGAAAAGATGCTGATGATCTACGGGATCGTTACTCTTGCCGGTGCTGTGATCTTTATCCTATTCAATAGAGAGCATCCCCCCACGCCGCCCTGTCCTCCCGGCCATGATGAAAGGATTGCGGTATTCGCCGGTCTGAAACACATATTAAAGCAAATAGATATGATCTGTCTCATCATCGTGTTCTTCATCGCGCTGGGAATCTTCAATGCGGTCACGACCTGGATCGAGCAAATTGTCAGCCCGCGTGGTTTTACCATTGAGGAAGCAGGGATCGCCGGGGCGCTCATGATGATCGGCGGCATAATCGGCGCCTCCATCTTGCCGCCTCTTTCCGATAAATTGCGTAAAAGAAAACTTTTTATGGTCATCGGGGCAATCGGCGCTATCCCCGGAATTGTCGGAATGACCTACGCCGGCAGTTACTGGCTGCTCCTCGCGTCAGGCTTCGTATTTGGTTTCTTTCTTCTGTCGGCCGCTCCCATCTGCTTTCAGTACGGCGCTGAAATATGTTATCCGGCGCCTGAGGCCACCTCACAGGGATTGCTTCTCCTTGCCGGGCAAATTTCGGGAATCATCTTTATCTTCGGTATGGACATCTTGACGGCGGCTAGCGCCTCAAAAACGCCGGCTATGCTTGTCTTCACAGCGTTCATGATAGTGGGTGCGTTTCTCATGTGGAAACTCAAGGAATCCAAGCTCGTCAAGACGGATGAGATTTAAAAGACTGATTTTGCGTGGAGGTATTTCTAACTGTAACATCACTACCAGTATTCAGGTACCATCCCGGTTGGAGAACCGGGATGGTACACACTTGATCAAGGCCATTATCAAGATTGATGGCTGTTACTGCTAAGAATGGGGATAGACGCGCGACACTAGATTTTTCAAAAATTGATAATTGATGGTTAACCCAATAAAAAATATATATATCAGGACTCTGTTTGATTTTAAGTTGTTGTAAAAAAGCCATAAAATAAATTTATTGACTTTATAATTTAGCGACATTAAATTTTTTGTTAAAAAAATACTTACATAAGGTTCTTAATCATGCCGAGAACGACCAGAAGCGTTGAAGAAGTCGATATAGTTCGCAATCAAATTCTTGACTGTGCTCTCAAAATCCTCGTAAAAAACGGATATGAAAGCCTATCTATGGCCAGGCTTGGTTCCAAAATGAAGATGACCGCGGCAAATATATATAACTACTATGACAGCAAGGATGAGCTCTTTATAGCCATACATAAAAAGACTTATACAATGCTGTACGATAAGATTCGCAGTGCCGTGGAAATGGCAGATACACCATTGGAAAGATATAAGAATATGACCTACGCTTTTGTAGAATTCGGCACTGGCAATATCAACATATATGATATTATGTTCAATAGACCCATAAAGCAGTACAGTGATTACATCGGTACTCCCCAGGAAGAATTGTCTTACGATGAATACCATAGCTCAATGCGGGCACTATCTTTTGCCGTCGAGGTAATTCGGGATTATAGGGAAACGAGGTCGGACTTAAAGCCTGCTGATCCAAAATTTTTAGCAATTCAATGCATCAGCACACTGCATGGTATAATTTCACTGCACAACAGCGGGGTTCTTTATCAAATTGATGATAATCCCGAAATCACTCTGAAAACTATTATCGATGACGCAATACGTTTAATTACCGGATGAACATAATGTTTAGTTTGCGGTGTTTTTTGAAGTAGTGGGTGCGATATAAAAATGAGATGTTTGATCATTCGCTAATAAAAGAAGAGGATTGAGATCATGAAAAATAAAGACAAGTATATCTTGGCAATTGATTTGGGCACATCAGGGCCCAAGACCGCTTTAATCTCAGTTTATGGAGAAGTGGTGGACAGCGAGTTCAAAGACACCCCCGTTATCCTGCTTCCTGACGGGGGGGCTGAGCAAGACCCACAAGGCTGGTGGAACGCCATTATGTTCACCTCGAAAAAAGTGCTTAGCAAGAATCTTGTTTCGCCTGAGAATATCGTTGCCGTGAGTGTGACCTCTCAGTGGTCAGGTACTGTCCCGGTCGATCAGGGTGGTAAACAATTGATGAATGCGATTATCTGGATGGACTGCAGGGGTTCTGAAGAGGTGAAAGAAATACTAAAAGGCCCCCTCAAGATCGAGGGCTATCCCCTATTTAAGATGATGACCTGGTTGAAACTGACCGGAGGCGCTCCTGCGAAATCCGGCAAAGATCCGCTCTGCCATATTCTGTGGTTAAAAAAGAATTGTCCGGACATATATAATAAAACCTATAAATTTCTTGAACCCAAAGATTATATAAATTTGCGCTTTACAGGGAAATTCGCAGCCACATATGATTCGATTCTGCTTCACTGGGTTACCGACAATCGCGACCCCTCTCATGTGGTTTATAATGACAAGCTTTTGAAAATGGCCGGCATTGAGCGTGCAAAGCTGCCTGACCTGATTCAGGCGATGGACATACTTGGTCCGGTAAAAAAAGAAGTGGCTGCCCAACTGGGTTTGAAACCCGGCACACCGGTCATCGGCGGAACACCGGACGTGCCGTCAGCAGGAGTTGGTTCAGGCGCTGTCCGAGACTACGAAGGCCACCTGTATATTGGAACTTCATCCTGGATATCGGCTCATGTTCCTTTCAAAAAGACAGACATCTTCCACAGCTTCGGATCTTTCCCCAGTCCAGTACCCGGCCGTTACCTCATTCTCTGCGAACAGGAATGTGCCGGCAAATGCCTGACCTGGCTGAGAGACAATGTTTTGTATCACAAAGATGAACTGATGATGGAGGAGAAAGCACAGGATATTTTCAAGGTACTGGATAAAATCGTGGCGCGAGTGCCGGCCGGTGCCAACAATATTATCTTCACCCCCTGGCTTTACGGTGAACGCTCGCCTGTGGACGACTGCAATATCCGCGCTTCCCTGTTCAACCTTTCACTAGAAAATACCAGGGAAGACATTCTCCGGGCTGTTTTCGAAGGAGTCGCTTTCAACTCAAAATGGCTGCTCGACTCTGTGGAAAAATTTATGAGAAGACCTTTTCAGTACCTTAATTTCATCGGCGGCGGCGCCAATTCGGATGTCTGGTCGCAAATAATTGCCGATGTACTGAATAGGAAAATCCGGCAGGTCAAGGACCCGATATATTCCAACGCTCGCGGTGCGGCATTCCTCGCCTCAATATCTCTTAAATACATCACTTTAGAGGACATTCCACAATACATCAAAATAAAGGCTGAATATACTCCCAACCCAGCCAACAGAAAAATATACGACGAAGTATTCGCGGAGTTCTTGAATCATTACAAAACTCAAAAAAAGGCATGTGCGCGGTTGAATAAGCAAGCATCTTGATTGTATTCACTAGAATAATAGTTCCCGTGATCAAACAGGAGGAGGTGTTTTATTTATGGAATATCAGGAGATTTTATCTAGAAGAAACGAGATTTTATCAAGACCGGCGCACCCGATTCCGGAAAACAAACTGGCTGCTGAACGCGATCTCTATACTAAGCGGAATAAACGGTCACTGGAGATTTTCGAGAAAGCCAAGGGCATTATCCCCGGAGGCGTAGAGCATAACTTAAGCCAGAACAAACCCTTTCCTTTGGCCATGGATAGAGGCAAGGGCTACAGGGTGTGGGATGTGGACGGCAATGTTTACATAGATTACCTCATGTGCGGAGCGCCCATCATCCTCGGTCACGGATTCGAACCACTGAACGAAAAGATTATCGAAATCATCCGGGAAAAGGGTCCGGCAACCGGCTTAACCTCGGAATATGAACTTCTGGCTGCACAGGAGATCATCAACCATATGCCCGGTGTAGAAATGGTTCGTTTTCTCCAGTCAGGAACCGAAGCGGATATGGCCGCCATCCGAATCGCCAGGGCCTTTACAGGGAAGCTTAAGATCATCAAGATTGGCGGCAGCTATCACGGATGGTCCGATCAGATGGTTTACTCGATTCATGTTCCCCATACCGGAGCACTGGAGTCTAAAGGGATTCCGCAGGAATGTTTTGCCCATATCGTCGACGTGGCGCCCAACGATTTTGATGTACTGGAAAAGGCCTTCAAAGATAATAAGGATAAAGGCGGGGTTGCCGGTGTTCTGGTGGAGCCCATCGGCGGCGAGTCCGGCGCCCATCCGGTTCACCCTGATTGGAATAAGAGGATCCGTGAATTATGCGACCAATATGGATCTCTAATGATCTTCGACGAAGTAGTTACCGGCTTCAGGGTGGATATGGGCGGCGCCCAAAAGTACTACAATATTATGCCAGACTTAACTGTTCTGGGTAAAATCATCACGCACGGTTATCCTTCATCAGGTGCGGTGGCCGGTAGAAAGGATGTGATGAGCGTCTGTCATGGCGGCCTGGGTGAAAAGGTCTTTATGGGTGGTACATTGGCCGCCAACCCTATTTCCATGGCGGCCGGTTACTATGCTTTGAAATTTATGGCCGAAAACGACGCGGTCAGGAAAGCCACCATATATGCAAATAAGCTGACCAAGGCCTTAAATAAACTGTTCGAGACACGCTCCGACCTGGGATTCTTTGTTTATAATTTCGGCGCGATTATGCATTATGTGACGACGGCGTTTTTTTCAATAGATTTGAGAGCGCCGGACGCGTTCAACCAGATTATTACCCGGCAACAAGTAGCGAATGACTATTCGGTGGTCACCATGGCCCATGGATTGTGCACCCTGGCTGGCACCCGCATGTATACATGCATGCAGCACGACGATGAAGCGTTACACAAAACACTGGAAATATGGGAATACCTGCTTTCTCTGATTCCCAAAAATTAGAAACTTCAAATAAACTACCTACACAAGGCAAGGAGCAATTTATGAAAGAAAAGAAAAGCTCGATCTGCTTAGAAAAGGAATCTGATGCCTTCGCGGACAAGCCCATCGCACTGCCTGAGGGCATTGACATGGAAAATCACGTGATCGCTACATATTGGATTCAGGCTGATAAGGCCTGGGATATGTCGGTTTTAGGCCAGGTTATGGCCATTGAACAGACCACCGGTACTTGGGTGCCGGTGCCCGGCGAAACACCTGAGATTCGATGCGGACATGTCGCTAAAGTGATTGGCGTGTATGAGGCACCATACTATGAATACGGTCTGCCGCCTGAGGTTATAAACCGTCAATACATTATTCAGATCGCTTTCCCCTCCGTCAACATCGAAGATCAACTGCCGATGATGTTGACCGCCACCATTGGTAACATTTCCATGGTGCCGAATTTCAAGCTTCTAGACCTCAGAATACCCAAAGCAACACTGGACCAATTCAATGGACCGAAGTTTGGTCTGGATGGTTGGTGGGAGGAGCTAGGCTTGAAAAAAGGGCGTCCGTTACTTAATAACATGATTAAACCGTGCAGCGGATATCCTTTGGAAGTCGGAGCCCAGCTCTTTAGAGAAGCAGCATTGGGCGGCTGCGATGTGATCAAAGATGATGAATTGATCGCCAACATGCGTTACAACGACGCGGTAAAAAGGGTCAAAGCCTACATGAAAATCGAGAAAGAAGTATATGACGAAACGGGCGAACATACACTATACACCGTCAATGTCACCGACCGCCTGCCGCGCATGTTCGATCTGGCGAAACGTTGTGTTGATGCGGGGGTCAATGCGATGATGGTTAATTACCTGGCCGTCGGTCCTGAAGCGATGCGTGCCCTGGCCGAGGACGAGGCGATCAATGTGCCAATACTGGCCCACATGGATCTGGCGGGGGCATACTTCATGTCACCGTACCAGGGCATTTCCTCGCCAATCATTTTCGGTAAGATTTCCCGCTTATGCGGCGCGGATGCTATCGTCCTGCCCTCCTCCATGGGCGGGAAAGCCATGTATATGCATGACCGTTTCATGAGTACAACACGTAACCTTACCTATCCTTTCGGCAAGCTGAAGCCCACCATGCCGATGCCATCAGGTGGAATTACACCCGCCAACGTGTCTGATATCGTTAACGCTCTCGGTAAAGACATCATGATCGGCTCAGGCGGTGGTATCCATGCTCATCCCAAAGGGCCTAAAGCTGGCGCACGTGCTTTGAGACAGGCGATCGATGCAGCGGTGAAGGGCATCAAATTGGAAGAATATGCCAAAGAACATGAAGAACTAGGTATCGCCTTAGGGGTCTGGGGTAAGAAAACTGATTTCAAAATCTAGGTCAAAACACATAACTCCTCATCAAGCCGGTGTGGGTCACTTCAGATCCACCCGGCTATTTATATTAATGCTGGAAAGATTTATCTTGGTGAATGGATGCAAAACTTGGATTATTATCTGCATGACGATCCACGCCTGCCGTTAGCCTGGGCACCGTGGTTCTCTCATGAATACATTACCTATTTTTCTGTCCAAGCCATAAACAGACTCATGACCTTGCCGCAGGTCCAAGTAAAAGCAGCCCCTAATCTCAACAGTAAAAATTGGCCTATCGGTCCTAAGCATATCGATTTATATAAGGAAAGTTACAGAGAATACCGGCGATTGGATCCTCTTTGGTCTTTCGATTACGAACAACGAAACGCTGAATATAGCCTTGAGCCTCCGGCGCATAAAACCATTGAGCCGTGGAAGGTGCTGGTTATTTACAGTACCGAACCGGATCTGCACCCGGACTGTGATCTCTATCTCCATAAAAATCAGAAAATCACCGGTGGTTCTCACGGTTGGCGACACATGCAATTTCGGGCATTGGGTATGAAATTCGGGATAGCATCCGAGTCATTCCACGTGCACATGAATCTTGCCAGAATGGCTTTTGAGAGCGGCAATGATTATTGGGGCTGGCGGTATCTGGCCCGCTGCGCCCATTATCTGGCCGACTTGGGCAATCCCTTCCATGCTAAAGCTGTTCCTGGCTGGTTGTTGATTAAGAAATTGTTGTCGCCACAAAAACTCTTCAAGATTGTTTCTTCCGTGCATCAAGGTTATGAGGTATATGTCGAACGCCGGTTTCGCGAAGGTTTCCCCGCCTTCAAAAAGGCCTTATTAGACGGTGCCCGCGAAGGGCAGGCAGCTTGTCGTGATGTGACCTCGGAACTGAATGCCTACATACGTAAGGCAACCAAACAGCATAATCTGATTTTTCATTTTTTTCTGGATCAATTTGGCCATGACCTGATCGATGCTTTTAATCAGATGGATCCAAACAGCCATCTGGATGCGGCCACTCAGACTAATATGTGTTCGAAAGACGCAGCAAAAGTTGTTTTCCGGGATCCCAATCTTCGCGCCCTGGACTTCCTAGACAGGATCACGGCTGAGATTCTTTTTGATGTTGGTCAAATGCTGGGAATACTCTTTGACGGAATTTTTCCCCTGAAAAAGTAAAAAAGCTCTATCTGAACCCGGATATGGCCTTCTTATTTTTTCACCTTTTTTTTCCCTTGTGCATCGTTAACCTCATAGTTTCTCACGGCCATAATCATCTCGATTGTTGAATCGGGTAGAGTGTGGATAGTCTTGCCGGTAGATAGGGCCAAGCAGTAGATTTGGGCGACTTTGTCCAAAAGCTCGGCATTGAGGAGAGCCTTATCGAGGTTTTTGCCAAGAGACAATATCCCATGGTTCTGAATAATATAGGCATTGGCATTATTGGATAATTTCCCGGCAACATTATTGGCAAGCTCAGAGCTTCCGGAAAGGGCGTAGGGTATAATTTCCACGATATGGCCCAGCGAAAAAGAGACCTCATCAAAAAGAGCAGGTATTGGCTCATTGATCAGGGAAAAGACACTGCCATAGATCTGGTGTGTATGGACAACGACATTGACATCGAGCCGCCTCTGGTAAATAATGCTGTGCATTCCCGATTCCACAGATGGTGTCAGCTTACCATTTCCCTCGATTACGGAAAGGTCGAAGGCGAGAGCAAATATATCATCAACTGAAAGCTCCTGGTAGCTCACCGATGATGGTGTTATAGCCATGCACTCTTCATCGATTCGCACCGAGACATTACCTCCGGTGCCTCTGTGCGATCCGAAATAGCCATGCTCGGATAGCCAGAGAGTTGCCTCCAGCACATTCTTCTTATAGTTGTCGTATTTAGTCATAGTTGATAGATCATCTCCTCACTTATGTTTTTCTAAAGTTTCCTTAATTAATCAGACCAAGTGAGTTCTACATTGAAATAAAAATTAGCATTTTTTAAAATACTTGACAAGCCTTTTATTCGGCGTTTATCTTACCACATCATATATTTATTAAAGTATAAGCTATTAAATTAATTAGATAAATAATGACTTGCATTTTATTTATAATCCTTTGTTAAAAGCGCGCTAAAGGTGAAAAATATTTATTGACTTCATTGTTTAATAATATTAATTTAATAATATTAAATCAATAGTTATGCTAGGTTTTTAATTATGCCAAAAATAACCCGAAAGTGTTGAAGGAATTGGTAAGGGGAACATTTTCCTTAGCTGTAAAAAACGGTGATAGGAGTGGCCTTTAAAGAAAATGCCCATTTTTAAAGGCGGAGGATTTTTACTCTTGTAAATCAAGGAGGAAAAAATGAAGAGATTTTGGTTGGTTTTGTTGTCGCTGGGGCTGGTCATGGTCTTCAGCGCATCGGCCTTCGCGGTTGATGTACAATTTAGCGGCTCGTATTTCGCAGCCGGAATGTACCTGGATCAAGTATCGCTGATAAAAGGGAGTACCGGTATGGTCTCGAGCTATAATCCTATGACTGGTCAGCCGATTTATGGACCCAACAACAACAATCAAAGCACAGCGTTCTATTTTGAGAGACTGCGCGTCCGGACGGACTTTACAATTTCCCCGGGCCTGAAGTTGATCACCCGTTTTGACGCTCTGAATAGAATCTGGGGCGGTGCGAGATCAACTCCCGGAACATATGATACGCAATCGGCAGGAACCAGGGATGAAGAACAAAACATCGCCTTTGATTGGGCCTACATTGAGTATACTTCGCCCATCGGTTTGTTCCAGGTCGGCTATGCGGAGGATAACGTATGGGGACCCGCTTTCGGCAGTAGCGGCAGCGGACCACCCTCCGGGCAAATTTTATACGGAGCGCAGATCGGACCAGTTACTTTTGGGGCAGCCATTTACAAGGAAGCTGACGGAAGTATTTCTGCCGTGAATTCTTCAGCTACAGCCACCGATACAGATTACGACAGGTATGTCGTGTTTGGCATTTATAACTTCAAGGGCGGCGAGACCGGTTTGCTCTTCACCTCCTCACGTATTGCTAATGATAAACAAACCCCCAGCTCTTTATCCGCCCCGGGGATGGGTGCGTGGGGTGTTCCTTTAAGCATGGGCGGTAGTTTTATACCCGTGGCTAACATGATGTACATATACACTTTGCAGCCCTACTTCAAAACCAAGCTTGGACCGGTCGCCTTGGAAGGAGAATTTGTATACGGTTGGGGCTCGATTAACATGGAAAATGGCGTAGCGGGCTATAATGTGCAATTGCAAGACATTATGGCTTATCTTAATGCCATTGTTGATTTAGGCTCTGTTTACTTCGGCGGTACTGCAGCCTACATGTCCGGCGATAATGGCCAAAATGGGGACAGGGTTGAAGGCAACGTTCTTGGTGGCGGCATGGATTGGAATCCCTGCTTGATTATGTTCAATCAGGATCTAACCTACTGGGTAGGCCCAATTCCTGGCTACGGTGGAACTTCTAACTTCAGCGGGAGCTACCCCAACACTGGGTATGGGGGGATGACCAATGCCTGGTTCTTCCAGCTCAAAGCCGGTGTACGTCCGATTCCCAAGTTAGATATCGGTGTAGCAGTTTCTTACGCGATGGCCGACCAGGTACCGACTGGTTATGCCAGCGACAAGTCTTACGGCTGGGAACTTGACGTTACCGGTACTTACAAAATCACCAATAACCTGTCCTATATGCTGGGCGTTGGTTACTGGTGGGTAGGTGATTATTACAGAGCCACTGGCACTCAGTCCTCAGCACCGCTCAGAGACGAATACATGGTCATCAACAAGCTGACTCTGACCTTCTAAGGTATGGTAGCGCGTTTGGGGAAACGCGCCGTGCATAATTGTAGGGACTGTTTCCCGAACAGTTTAGAAATTTAATCCCCGGGAGTAGGGCAACTCCCGGGGATTTTTTAATATTAAAACCCTCCGAGAGCAAAAATTTGTTTGTTTTTATCGAAGCGTTAATTCATCTGAGAAAAAGAAAAGGATTAAGAATATAAAAAAATTTATAACGCAAAAGACTCTAAAAAAAATATGTCCAAGCATTTTTCTTGCGCATCTTTTGTAATTAACACGAGGAGCAACACCAATGTCGGATAATCCAAAATCAATTTTAGTTACGGGTACAAATAGTGGAATCGGACAGGCCACGGCAGAATATCTTGCATCCCATGGTTTTCATGTATATGCCGGGGCTAGAAATATAGCTGCTTTAAAAGATTTGTGTAAAAATCAGAATATCACTCCCGTCAGACTGGATGTGACAAACATAGAAGATATAATTGAAGTTAAAAAAATTGTTGAACAGAACGCTGCGGGATTGTTCGGGTTGGTTAATAATGCCGGAATCACGAAGGCGGGACCGTTAATGGACGTCAGCGTTGAGGATCTGCGCGCTCAGTTTGAAGTCAATCTATTCGGCGTCCATCAAATCACACAAGCACTATTTCCTTTGTTATTGCAAACTAAAGGCCGGATTGTGATGATGAGCAGTGATAGCGGATTTTTTGCCACTCCCTTCGTCGGGCCTTATTGTTCCAGTAAATTTGCGCTGGAGGGCTATTCTGATTCTTTACGCAGGGAAATAATATCATACGGCGTGAAAGTAATTCTAATTGAACCTGGACGCATTACGACGCCTATCTGGAGTAAAGGAGAAAAAATTCTGAAAAATGCGAAATATACTGATTCGATATTCTGGAAAGAAGCGAAAGCAATGGGAGAATATGCGATTCAGAAGGGGAAAACCAGTGGATTACCCCCAATCGCAGTTGCAAAAACAGTTTATCATGCATTAATTGCTGCGAAACCTAAATTACGGTATATTGTTGCTAAAAATAGTTTCGAATACAAATTAATGAAGATTTTCCCCGCATGGTACGTTGATAGGCTGGTGTTAAAAAAAGTGCAAGAAGTGACACGACTTGTCGCCCAAAAAGCTGAGGAATAAAAATAAAAAATTTATCATTAATTCAAAATTTAATCTTCGGACTGTAAATAATATTAATGCAAAATTTTGGTAGCGATGTGAGATTCGAACTCACGGCCTTATTTTCTGACCCGTCCCCTTTTGGGGGGGGG
>DLME01000267.1:0-600 GCA_002479215.1 Syntrophaceae bacterium UBA7544 | reverse complement strand
GGGGGGGGGTCAGAAAATAAGGTTCATCTCCTAAAAAATTATTGACAATTACTTTAGATAAATCTATCGGTTTTTAAACGAAATTAAATTTATAATTTTTATTTTTCTGGGAATACGTATTAAGTATATTAATTTTTAGAAACACATAAACGAAATATTATGGAGGAATTATGAAAGAGCTCCCTGATTTCATGAGAAATCCTGCAAATAAAGTAGATGTAAAATCTCAATACACTCCAGGCATTGAAGGATATGTTTTTGATGGTGCCGACGGAAGTCAAATGGCTTTTTGGACGTATAAACAGACTGCAAAATCAAAAAATCATTCTCATGAATACGAGGAATATATCGCCGTAATACAAGGTCAGTATATTATAATTATTGAAAACGATAGAATACCTCTTAATATCGGGGATGAATATATGATCCCAAGAGGAGTTGTACATGGGGGGGAGGCAATGGCAGGGACCAGAGCTATTTACGCTTTTGGTGGAAAACGTGCTAAAAGAGAGATGATAAATCAATGATCTATTGAAACTGCAATAAGGTAATTCTTTTCTAACTAGGCAAATACAGGGTTACTCTCTTTCAATCCGTAAT
>DLME01000063.1 GCA_002479215.1 Syntrophaceae bacterium UBA7544 | reverse complement strand
CCGCTGACTCTAATTATTCCGACTCCTGCCGTGCCCAAAGGAGTGGCTATCGCTGCTATGGTGTCTTGGCAAAGCACAGTAGAGAAATGCCCCTTTACACGATGATCGGCAAATCGACCAGAAATCTACTCTTGTTTCTTTTCTCCGGTATGATCGGCATTGCCTCTTCTCGCGGGAAGAATTACTATTTTTCTGTATTCACCTTCGCCGCGGCTTTTCGTTGTTAAAGATTCATCCTCCTGCAAGGCCAGATGGATAATACGCCGGTCATGCGCGTTCATGTTGCTGATCGATACCGGTTTGTGAGTCTTCTTTACTTTTTGCCTTATTCTTTCCGCCAAGCTGAGCAGGGATTCTTCTCTTCTTTTCCGGTATTCTTCCGAATCCACCATTATTATCTTGCGTTCATTATCGGATTTATTCAGTGCTTTATTTAATAGATACTGAAGGGCATCAAGGTTTTGACCGCGTCTACCGATAAGCAAGCCGCTGTCATTGCCCTCAATATTGAGAACTATTGTGTCCGTTTCCTCCCTGATGGTTACCCGGCATTGCAAAGACATCCTTTGCATAATACCGTCCAATAGCTCCTTGGCCTGAGACGCCAGTGCAGAATTTGATTGGACCGCTGCGGGCGCAGATGGCTTTTCCGTCTTAGCCTTTGGTTCTATTTTAATTCTTGCTTCGCTTTTATTCCCGATATTATCACTTAAAGCGAAATCCACATCCACAGAAAGTAAAGAAGCTTTGATTTTTGCTTTTTTGGAAAGTATGCCCAAAAAGCCGCCTGCGTCTTCGGAAATAATTTCGATATTTAACTTTTCCCGCGACACGCCGAATTCACGGCAAGCTTGCTCAATGGCTTCATCAATTGATTTTCCCTCTATCTCCAATGTTTTCACGTTCATCTCGAAACCTCTTGTCAATATATCAATTAGCCAGCTTTTTATTTATATAAATTTGCTGTCCAATGCTTAAAATATTATTAAACAACCAGTAAATGACCAGCCCGGAAGGAAAGTTTAAAAAGAAAAAAGTGAGAATTAAGGGCATGAACAGCATAATCTTTGCCTGCATAGGATCGCCCATAGCGGGTGTCATCTTTTGTTGAATAAATTGCGTCACACCCATGATAATCGGCGTAATGTAATAAGGGTCCTTTGCCGACAAATCCTGAATCCACCAGAAAAACGGTGAGTGGCGCAATTCAATTGAATAAAGCAGAGCTTTGTAGAGGCCGAAAAATACGGGAATTTGAATCAACATCGGCAAGCATCCGCTAAGAGGGTTGATTTTATGAGCGCGGTAAAGCGCCATGGTTTCCTGGCCGATCTTGGCCTGATCATTCTTGTATTTTTCTTTTAACGCAGCTATCTTCGGCTGAATTTTTTGCATTTCCCTCATGGATTTGTAACTTAAGTTACCCAACGGCCAGAAGATTATTTTAACCAATGTGGTTAAAATGATAATGGCAATTCCGTAGTTATGGACAAACGCGTAAAGAAAATTAAGGATTAAAAGGAACGGTATGGCCAGCCATTTTAACCAACTGCCGAAATCAATGGAATCTTCCAAGCCCACATTTTGCGCTTTGAGTAAACCATAATCCTTGGGACCAAGATAGAGGGAATAACCAACAATACCGCTCTGTCTGCCGGGAATTACTTCTTTTTGTTCCTTAATGCCCACTGTAACCATGTCATTGGTGTCACGGTTCACGCTCACGCTGGTCAAAGATGGATTTTCCGGAATAAAAGAGGTGATAAAATATTTACTTTCAAAACCAGCCCACAATACATTGGGACCCAACATTGTCTCTTTATTCAGTTTTTTAACTGCCTGCCGTTCAATGCTCTTGGCAACAGAAACAACTGGGCCTTCATGACCATAACTGTCGTCCTCATGTTGGGGATCAACGTACTGTTGCCAGCTGAGCCTCGGTATCTGGATCAGCGGCGCATCTGTAAGGTTATATATTTTAACTTCAAGTCCGATTGTGTAATTATCGGGATTAAAAGTGAAAATCTTTTCTACTTTGATTTTGCCGTCATAAGTGCCGGAAAAAACCAGGCTTTGCTTTTCTTTGGTATTAATCAAATCCAGTTTGGTTGCATTGGTTCCAAAAACAGAATCAGTGGCAATATCGGCACTTGATTCCGGAAAAGTAACTATCAGGGGATACGGCATTCCTTCCTTTACATGGACAAGCTCCACAAGTTCTTTATTTTTCGGCTTGGATTTTTCTTTGGCACCTGTAAAAAAATTCTTCAGAAGAGGATAAATATCATCGGCGCATTCACTACATTCTTGTTGATATCCTTTGAGCTTAAACGATTTTAAGGCAGCTCCTTTTGTGGAAAAAATCGCGGTATAACGGGAAGTTTCCACCTTAATGTCTTTGGCCGCAACTTCCTTTTTGACTATGGTCTTTTTAGCAGTCGTTATTGTTTGAGGGGAAACCGGTTTTGTTATCGTCTCTTTTTGAACCTGCTGTGCTTCTTTGACAGGAGTAGCCACCCTCTCCGGTGCCGGTGGTTTGGCAATAAACATCTGATATATTAAAAGTACGGCAAGCGATAGGACTACAGCAAGTATTGTCCTTTTATCCATTGAAAACCTCCCTATCATTTTTTACTTGACTGGATCGTAACCACCGGGATGTAGAGGATGGCAACGAAGAATCCTTGTTACGCCCGCCAATAAACCTTTCGCCGGCCCATGCAGCTTAATTGCCGAAATGGCATACTCTGAGCACGAGGGATAAAAACGGCAACACGGAGCAAAAAAGAAAGGTGAAACGCAAATTTGGTATGAACGAATTATGGAAATAAAAAATTTTACTAAAATTTTTCTGAGCATAGATTATGTTTTAGCTTTCCGTATGAAGAGTTTCATTAATTCTCTGCATGCTTCCTGATAAGTGAGGGGGGGTATATTTTTTTTAGCCATTACAACAACGTCATGCTCGGCCGGAAACAAGGCCTTGTTCAGGCGAAAAAATTCTCGAATTAGGCGTTTGATTCTGTTTCTTCTTACGGCATTGCCCGCTTTTTTGGATACGGTTATTCCCAACCTTTTAATACCTTGGACATTACTGCATGTTATAGTTGTAAAATTTTGCGAACTTGTCCAAACCCCCTGTTGGTAAATGGCTCTATATCTGCTTTTATTGGTTATCCTTTCTAATTTCCGGTAAGATTGTTTTTTCATGCATACCGACCGACCATCCCTTGAGGCTAAAAGCACGAATTTATACGGCTAAACGTTTTCTTCCTTTGGCTCTTCTGCGGCTCAAGACCTGCCGGCCGGATTTCGAAGCCATTCGGACAAGAAAACCGTGGGTTCTTTTTCTTTTTGTATTTGTTTTATTGGTCAAAGTCTTTTTCATAAGTAAAACCCCTAAAAGTTATAAGGTCATGCGTAAATCACAGACACATTTATTTGTCAAGGCAAAATTGGCAATTGCCGCAACTCTCTCATGGCAGTCGTCCTTCTTGCTTTAGTTTGGCAATGATTTGGTTAATTGCTGGCATGGCTTCCACTGCCGCCCTTTCGCCTTCCATGATGGCTTCATGTCGTTTGGTGAAATCGCTGGAGCCAATGTGCCCTACTTTCGGCTTGATTACCACATCGGCGTTTTTAAATTGAATGGCCGCCATTTTGTTGTACATTATATCAATCGCCCGCATGATCGTTTCGACCGTGCCGGTTGGTGCGGCGGTCTCAAAACTCGATGATATATCCACCGCGATCACCACGTCCGCACCGTACCTGCGGGCTACGTCCACAGCTAAAGGATTCACCACTCCCCCATCCACATAATACTTATCGCCTATATTAACGGGCTGGAAAATTCCAGGAATTGAACAGCTTGCCCGCACAGCCTTCCCTGCATTTCCCCGTCCGAATACCATCTCTTCGCCGGTTTGAATATTTGTGGCTACGGCATAGAAGGGAATTTTAAATTTATCTATTGGTGTATATTTCAATTTATTGTTGACGAAGTTTTCGAGTTTCTCTCCTTTGATAAAACCATTATCGGGCATGATATAATCGGCAACATCATCTTTTTGAATGCCAAAAGCAATAGTCTGCAATTCGTAGGGATTGAAACCATAAGCATAGAGGCTGCCGACAAAGGACCCGACACTGGTGCCCACAATCATATGAATAGGAATTTTA
>DLME01000178.1 GCA_002479215.1 Syntrophaceae bacterium UBA7544 | reverse complement strand
ATACACCATTCTTATTTTCAGCGCTGGGGAAAATTGACAACAACAATAATCAAAAAGAATACTATTTGACGGACATAGTCGAAATAGCTTGCCGCGAGGGTGAAATAGCGAGACCATACATAGTTCTCGATTATATCGAGGTAATGGGCATTAACACACCAGAAGAACTTTTTCGAGCTGGGCAGTATCTTCAAAATAATAGAAAGTATCCGGATTAATTTGTGTTTTCTGGCATTAATTCATTAAAGGGCAAAGCACTGTTGGCGCCCATGGCAGGGATTTCCAATTTGCCGTTTAGATTGATAGCGCGTTCTTTCGGTTGCGCTTTAGCCTTTACCGAAATGATTAGCGCCAACGGAATTATACGGAAATCTGATCGAACTCTAGAATATTTAAGAACCTGTGCCGATGACAACCCTCTTGGTGCGCAAATTTTTGGGGCAGACCCGGAAATAATGGCTGAGGCTGCCTGCATTGTTGCGAATCATGGCGTTGATTTAATTGATATTAATATGGGTTGCCCGGTAAAAAAGGTAATCAAGGCCGGAGCCGGTGCGATTCTCATGAATGATCCTGATCGTGTAAGTAGGATTATCAGGGCTGTAAAGAAAGCTGTGCGCATTCCTGTTACAGTGAAAATCAGATCAGGATGGACCCGTAGTTCGATTAATGCTGTGGAAATTGCGCACGTTGTTGAAAAATCAGGAGCTGATGCAATAATCGTTCATGGCCGTACGGCTGATCAGGGTTTTGGCGGCGTGGCTGATTGGAAGGTTATAGCTGAAATAAAGAAAAAGGTTAACATTCCGGTGATTGGCAACGGCGATATTTGGCAGCCGCAAGACGCCGTAAGAATGCTGCAGGAAACTTCTTGCGATGCCGTGATGGTAGGAAGAGGGGCATTAGGAAATCCTTGGATATTTAAAGGTATTGTTCAAGCATGTTCCGGCCAAATAAAAGATTATTTACCCAATCTGGACGAAAGGCAAAAAGTAATAAAAAAACATTGGGAAATGGAAACAGGATATATCGGCGTAAAGTTAGCTAATAAAAATTTTCGTAAACACCTATTATGGTATACAAAGGGATTAGAAAGCTCTACCCGGTTCAGGCAATTGGCAGGGAAATTACGAGATGGGGAAAGCGTGCTGAATGAATTGAATGAATATTTCAGGTCTTTAGAGGAGTTACATTCTACAGAGTGTACAGCCTAAAATAATGCCTTGACAATAAGAGTATAAGTTGTCATAAATTAAACGTAATTGAGAAGTATAAGCGGATAATTTTTACGTCCTTGGGGAAGGATAAAAAATTTATAGTGGAATTGGAAAAGTTCAAAGAATTAGAAGATAAAATCAAAGGAATTGTCAGTGAAAAAGGTTTTTTAAAAAAGCAAATTCTAATATTGGAGGAAGCATTAAAGAATAAAGAAGCGGAGTTAGAAGGGTTAAACAGTAAACTAAAGGCATTAGATGAGGAAAGGAACAGCGTACGCGCGAGGGTAGATTCACTACTCGATTTACTTGCAGATATAAATTTGGCAAAATAAGCTTCCAGGTCGTGTGTTTTGAAAAAAAGTTACAAAATCAGGATATTAGGACAGGAGCTTTCGGTTTTAAGCGAGGCAGAAGATGAACAAGTAGCCAACGTTGTCCAATTTGTAAATAAAAAAATTGAAGAGGTTTTGCAGGCCAGGGATGGGCTCAAAACCTTGAACGTTGCCATCCTGGCAGCTTTAAACATTTCAGAGGAATTATTAAAATTAAAGGGAATCAATAGGGAGCTCTGCGATCAACTGGAAAGCAGAGCCGAAAAATTAATTCAACTGATTGAAGATGCAAATTAGCTAATTTATATTTGCCCCTGCGATGTGCGTGATTAACATTTGTTTTTGAGCCAACATTTTGAACTTGGGGCCTATCCTTGTTTGCGGTGAGCAGGTCAGCCTTTATTCCGCTGGTCGGAAGGCAGAAAGCCTAAAGCAACCAATACCGGGCGCCCACCTTGTAAAAAGGTTCAAAAAGGTGATTAACACGGCATAGGCGGGGGTTTCTTGTACCCAACCTAGATAACGACTCCGCATTCAAAAAAATCAACAAACAATGAATCCTTCGGTGAAGTGTTTTCAGTATTAAACGCTTGCTGAGAGGTTTAAATATAGCTTTGCAGGAAACATTTTTTAAATCGATTACGATATACTCAAGTAAATGTTTTATAATAATTGGTTTTCCCGCAGAGCAACAGGAGGTAAAGTTCAATGTTAAACGGCAGTTTATTTGTGCTGGTTATATTGGTGGCAATCATTGCCGGTATTGTTATCGGCTTTATATTAAAACAATTATTTGCCGCAAAAAAAATCAAGTCATCGGAAAGCTTGGCTGCGAGGATTGTCGAAGAATCAAAGAAAGAGGCGGAGACAATCAAGAAAGAGGCTATTCTTCAGGTTAAGGAAAACCTTCTGAAAATGAAGGCTGATTTTGACCGGGAAACGAAAGATAAAAAAAGTGATCTTGACAGTTTAGAAAAACGTATTCGTTCCAAAGAAGAAAATCTGGATAAACGGATAGATGTGTTGGAACAAAAAGAAAAAAGTATTGATGAGCGAGAAAAAACAATAGTTAATAAAGAAACGGCAATCGAAGAAAAGCACCACAAATTAGATAATATTCTCAAAGAACAAAAGGAAAAGCTCGAGAGAATAGCGGGAATTTCTTCGGAAGAAGCAAAAAAAATATTGATCCAGTCTATGGAAGCAGATGCTAAACTCGATGCCGCGCTAATAGTGCGCAAAATTGAAGACGAAGCAAAATTCACTGCAGATAGAAAATCACGGGAAATCATTGCCTATGCAATTCAGCGGTATGCGGGAGATTTTGTGGCGGAAAATACGGTCTCGGCGGTCAACTTACCCAGCGAAGAAATGAAAGGGCGCATTATCGGCCGTGAAGGCAGAAATATCCGGGCTATTGAAGCGGCTACAGGCATAGATTTAATTGTGGATGATACTCCGGAAGCGGTCGTTCTATCCAGCTTTGATCCGATCAGAAGAGAAGTGGCCAGAATTTCACTGGAGAGATTGATCCAGGATGGACGAATTCATCCTGGCCGTATTGAGGAGATTGTTAAAAAAGTAAAAGTGGAGGTCGACCAAATCATTAGAGAAACCGGAGAAAAGGCATCCTTTGACGTCGGCGTTCACGATATCCACCCTGACATCATTAATATGTTGGGCAGCCTTAAATACCGTACCAGTTATTCGCAAAATGTTTTGCAGCATTCCATGGATGTTGCCTATCTTACCGGTATGATGGCCGCGGAATTAAAGATGAATGTTAAGGAAGCGAAGCGCGCTGGATTATTGCATGACATCGGCAAAGCAATAGATCACAAAGTAGAAGGAACACATGCGGCTATTGGGGCTGATTATGCCAAACGGTTTGGTGAGAATCCGCGCATAGTTCAGGCGATTGCGACGCACCACGATGATGGGCGCAATAACACCCTGCTTGGCGTTCTGGTCCAGGCGGCAGATACACTGTCGGCGGCCCGTCCGGGCGCGCGCCGCGAAATGCTGGCAACTTACGTAAAACGTCTGGAAGAACTCGAAAAGATCGCACAGTCGTTCAGCGGAGTCGATAAATGTTTTGCCATCCAGGCAGGCCGTGAAATCCGCATTCTTGTGGAAAATGAAAAAATTTCTGATAATGATGCCGTAATGTTATGCAAAGATGTTATCAAAAAGATAGAAGCGGAGCTCACCTATCCTGGACAGATAAAAGTGACTGTAATCAGGGAAACCCGTGTTTCTGATTATGCAAAATGATTTCTTTTTGTAGCGCAGGAAAAATCTTTAAATGAAGGTACTTTTTATCGGCGATATAGTGGGTAAACCCGGCCGCAGAGCGGTAAGCGAATTCGTGCCGTCATTGATTTCCGAAAAAAAAATCGATCTCGTCATCGCGAACTGTGAAAATGCCGCTGCTGGATTTGGCGTGACCAGGGAAATAGTCGAAGAACTTTTTGGAAGCCGCATTGATGTGCTTACTTCCGGTAATCATATTTGGAATAAAAAAGAAGTGTTGGATTTTATCGGAGATTATGAAACTCTTTTGCGGCCGGCTAATTATCCAGCTACAACTCCGGGCTCAGGAGCGGTGCTCATACCGACAGCGAAAGGAGAATATGTAGGCGTGCTCAATTTAGCTGGCAGAATATTTATGCACCCGAGTGATTGTCCTTTTGTAACGGCGAAGGATAAGATTGCCGAGTTGAGAGCGAAAGCAAAAATTATTATTGTGGATATTCATGCCGAAGCAACTTCCGAAAAAAAGGCTTTAGGCTGGTATCTTGACGGCGAAGTTTCCGCGGTTTTGGGAACGCATACCCATGTGCAGACAGCGGATGAAGAAATCCTGCCGCAAGGAACGGCCTACATTAGCGACGTAGGCATGACCGGACCTTTTGATTCGGTGATCGGCGTAAAAAAAGACGTCATCATTGAACGGTTTTTAACTCAAATGCCAAATAAGTTTGATGTGGCTAAGGGAGATATTAGAATGCAGGGAGTTATGCTGGATATTGAGTCGATCAGTGGGAAAGCGAATTCTATTGAAAGGATCAGCCTTAAATTAAAAGAATAAGCAGAGGCATATTTAGATGAAAAGCGCTTACGATATTCTAAAGGAAAGAGGCTTTATTGAGCAGGTAACAGATGAAGATCTAATCAAAAAGCTTTTCGCAGCAGGCAGAGTTACCTGCTATATCGGCTTTGATCCTACTGCTACTAGTTTGCACATCGGGAGTTTGGTACCCATCATGGCTCTGGCGCATATGCAGGCAAATGGAAACAAGCCAATTGCCCTTGTTGGCGGTGGTACTGGCCTCATCGGCGATCCCAGCGGTAAGACCGAAATGCGCCAGGTTCTCACGAGAGATCAAATTGACTACAATGCCCAGTGTCTTGGGAAACAGCTTTCTCAATACCTCGATTTTTCGGATAAAAAAGCGTTGTTACTCAACAATGCCGATTGGCTGACAAAAATTAACTATATTGAATTTTTGAGAGATGTGGGTCGGCATTTTAGCGTTAATCGGATGCTGGCGGCGGAAAGTTATAAAATTCGTCTGGAAAAAGGGCTGAACTTTATCGAATTTAATTACATGGTCCTGCAGGCTTACGATTTTTTACATTTGTTCCAGAATTACAGTTGTGCCCTGCAGATGGGCGGTAATGACCAATGGGGCAATATGCTGGCGGGAACGGAGTTAATCCGCAAGATTGCTGGTAAAGATGCCCATGCCGTAACTTTCCCTCTGATTACAACTTCGTTGGGTCACAAAATGGGGAAGACTGAAAAGGAAACAATCTGGCTCGATGGAACTCTTACCAAGCCTTATGAATATTACCAGTACTGGGTGAATTGTGATGATGCCGATGTGGAAAGGTTTCTCAAACTTTTTACCTTCTTGCCATTGGAAGAAATAAGTGTTGTCAAGAAGCTTACCGATGCTCAATTAAATATGGCGAAAGCGGTGCTTGCTTTTGAAGCGACTCGAATTACGCATGGAGCACAAGCCGCCGAAGCCGCCTGCCGTGCATCAATGGAAGCTTTTCATTCGCATCCGGTGGATACTGACCTGTTTCCCTTCAGTACCATACCGCGGGAAGTGTATGCATCTATATCGGAATCCATCGGAGCTACATCCTCCTTCGACGCGAGCGTAATTAGGGCTATTCCTCACTATAAAGTCTCCCGAAAAGATTTGGAGGCCGGTATCCTCATTTCTTCGACCTGCGCTAAAGCAGGATTGACACAATCCATATCCGAGACCAAACGTCTCATTGAACAGGGCGGCATTTACATCAACGAGCGGCAAGTAAAATCAGTTGATGAAAAAATTCTTACGGCCGATTTTGCCGGTGGCAATGAACTGCGCGTCCGCAAAGGAAAGAAGAAATACTTAATCATCGAGATAATGAACTGACAGCGATATGGACCTTTCAAATTAATTGGGGGGGGATGTCTTTTAATGACTATTAATAAAAAACATTGACATATTATTATTAAGTATATTTTTATTAAGTATATTTTTATCTCTCTGCTTTTTCTAAAGTATTCAGATTCAGGTTTATACTCATAAAGAATTGTTGAGGAACTTGAATATGATCCAATTAATATATGATGAAAAAATAGCAAGATTGTTTGATTATTCCGAACACAGAAACTGATGCTGTTTTTCGTCGAGGCGTGGAAAATGTGTGGTATAAGTGTCACAACAGTATTTTTTTATTAATGGGGGCCATTATAAATGTTTTAAAAAATAAATACTTAAGGAGGGGGAAGAAATGACTACAACAGACAAAATGGACAAAAAGGGCATCAGGGTTGCAATCGCAGTTGCTTTTGCCCTGATTGTGGACGGGCTGGATCTTCAAGTACTGGCCTTATCTTTGCCCAGCATCATGAAAGATATGCAGATTTCACCTATCCTGGCCGGAGCATTGAGCACTTATACCCTGATCGGCATGGGTGTCGGGGGAATCGGCGCTGGTTGGCTTGCTGATCGGATTGGCAGGGTTCGCGTCACATGGTGGGCTGTTGTAACATTCTCCGTATGCACGGCAGCAATTGGTTTTTGTCAATCGTATTGGCAAATTGCCGTCATGCGTTTTATCTCCGGCTTCGGTATTGGGGCTGTTTATAGCATCGGCAGTCTTCTTGCCTCCGAATACGTACCGACTAGAATTCGGACAACGGTCCTGGGCACGCT
>DLME01000210.1:17839-18033 GCA_002479215.1 Syntrophaceae bacterium UBA7544 | reverse complement strand
GATTTTTGGCTTTGCCACAGTATTTCAACTATGAATCCATTGGCTCCGGACAGTCACAGAATTAAGCGCAACAATTCTTATATATATATCATCATTGCCAGGAAATAACATCATTCATTATGGACTGAAATCCTGAGTCTTTGCCGAGGTTAATGATTTGTAGACTACAGAAAGAAATACTCTAAATGCTAAAA
>DLME01000210.1:0-17794 GCA_002479215.1 Syntrophaceae bacterium UBA7544 | reverse complement strand
AATGCTAAAAATAATATTTTTAAGAAAATATTAGTCCATAACACCTACAACTGTTCACTTTAAAATTGATCTCCGAAGGTGACGATAACGGATAGAAAGCGCCAACAATAAAAGCAGAATCATTTCCAACACTGCCTTCTATCTCTGACAATTAAATATTGATCGGATAGCTTCACAATTATATTTAACAAAGCAGATGTTGAATTATGCAAAACAACTTTCTTAAAATGGAATTTCCACCTTGAAATTTATCAAATAATATGAATAAATTAACTTATTATCATGATTAATTATTTTTAGCACTACGTTTGCCTATTAATTCTTTGATTCTAAATAAAGTTAAGGGAAAGGAGGTGAATATCAATGAAGAAGATGCTTCTTCTGGTTATCCTGCTTGCTTTAGTCTCCATTGTTTCAGTAGCCATAGCAATCCAAAGGCCGGCACCAGATCCTGCTTCAGCAGCCACAGCAATCCAAAAGCCGACACCAGATCCTGCTTCAGCAGCCCCCGTATTTACTGAACCAGTAAAACCAATGACGAAAAAGAAGCTGGAAAAGATGGAGAAGTTTTCTGGTTTGATCGAAAAAGTCGATAAAATTGGGAAAGCAATTGTTGTCAGGGGCAAGATGATGAAGGAGGAAAAGTTTCTGACCTTTGCCATTAATGATAAAACAAAAATAACTAAAGATAAAATGACTACGACCCGTGGGGATTTAAAAAAAGATATGCAGGTCTCTATCGAGTATAAAAAAGAAATGAATAAGATGATCGCTGTAACGATCGAAATCTCTGTCCCAAACGATGCACCAGATAAATATAGATAGGAATCAAATTAGGGTAAAAAAAGAACACATTGGAGTATTTCTTTTTGCCTATATCAGGAATCCTACCATATGGGGACAGGTGGATAGTAATCTAAAGTTAACCCGATCGTCACACCGTTTGCATCTTGAACTGGACTTTCCACTAAAATAATCCACTGCACACCACCCCAGGTGAAGGCCTGTGTTAACGTAGAGTTTGGCCTGTAACAAACAACAGACCAGCCACCATTTAATTGCGCATCACCTGATTGATAGGCCCATGATCCAGGTGGGCAATTGGTTAAATCTACATCACCAAAAGCGCCGACATAGTTGTCAACGCTCGCGTAAGCGAACGGATTTTGGACGGTTATTGGTTGATTGCTTAATATCTGATTTGCTGAATAGAGGTTTAGAGCTGATTTGAGTGCGCCTATTGTCGAGTCGACGCTTCCTTCCTCTGCAGCCTTGACAAAAGAAATGTATCTAGGAATTGCGAAAGCTGCTAATAAGCCTACAACTATAAAAACTACGATGACCTCAATGAGAGTAAACCCTTTTTGATACATTCTTATCATAGTTCTATCCTGTCGGTTTCCCAATGTTAGCAGACTCAGTTTATAACATACTGTAATGTTTCAGAGATGTCAAGATGTACTGCCATAAAATCCGCTTTATCTCGAATGGGTCGAGTAGACCGGTTTCGTTTGATACCAGAGGTTGAGGCTTGTTTTCTCCATTAGCCGCCTAGTTTCCCGGCAGTGCCACACTATTTCAACCCTGTATCCATTGGCCCGGTTCTCAACCAACTGGATTCTCCAGACTTTGCCTGGTGCAGTAAGAACCAACTTTTTATGGGTTTTATATGCGAAAAACGGAGTTGAATATCAAGGGTAAAAGTGACCACAAGATGTGAAGGAAGATTTTAGGCCAGTATGCAAGATGGCGATTAACAAATGAAATCTTACATTATAGTCGAAATCAATCAGCCAACGATTACAGGAAGAAGTGCTTGCTAAAAACACTACTACGGAGAATATCATCTCCTTTAAGGCCATGAGGATAGCCGGATCCATCCATCCGTTCATGATGCTGAAGGACGACATCGGCCACGGGCCGGGGAAATTCGATGTCTTTTAGAATATCATATTATGACTGGGCGTGTGTTTTAATCAAATTGATTATCGTCATCATATTGCTTTTTGATAGTTAGTATCTCGTCCTGGATAGCAAAGAAAGCATCCGCCACATCCGGATCAAAGTGGCTTCCCCTCCCTTCCCTGATAATGGCCAGTGACTTCTCCACAGAGAATGGTTCCTTATAGGGTCGTTTGGAGGTCAGGGCATCGAAGACATCTGCAATTGCCGTGATGCGGCCGGTGATTGGTATCTCTATACCCTTTAGACTATTTGGATAGCCGCTTCCATCCCATTTCTCGTGATGGGATAGGGCTATAGTCTCTCCTAGCCTGATAAATTCGGCGTCCGAACCCTGGAGGATTTTGGCACCGATGACCGTATGCTGCTTCATAATTTCCCACTCTACCGGGTCAAGCTTGGCCGGTTTCATCAAGATCAGGTCAGGTATACCTATCTTACCCAAATCATGCATGGGTGCTGCATAAAGAATAGTTTCAATAGTACTTTCGGTGAGTCCCATGCGGCGGGTAACGGCAGCGGAATAAAGGCTCATGCGCTTGATATGTGCGCCAGTTTCCTTGTCCTTGTACTCAGCGGCCATAGACAACCGGTAAATCGTTTCCAGCGAAGCTGCTTTTATCTTTTCAAAGGCATGTTTTAATTCCTCGGTCCTCCCGGTTACCTCGGACTCCAGCTCTTTTTGGTAATTACTCATCAAGTCGTTGTAGGCCTTGACCTTTAGCATGGACCGGACCCGGGCTAAAAGCTCCATTTTATCAACAGGCTTTGAAAGAAAATCATCACAACCGGCTTCAATTCCTTTTACCCGGTCTTCCGTTTCCCGCAGTGCGGTAACCAAAATTATCGGAAGCAGCCGCTTTTTATCATCTTGCCTGACCCTGCGGGTAACTTCAAAACCATCCATGCCGGGCATCTTTACGTCCAGCAGAATCAGATCGATTTGATTATCAGAAAGTTTCCCCAGCGCTTCTTCACCGTTTACCGCCTTGACAATTTCGTAGCCCTGGGGAACAAGATATGCTTCGAGAAGTTCAATGTTTTGGAGCTGGTCATCGACAACTAAGATTACCGGTTTGTCTTTCATCGTCTATCTCTTTTCAATTTGACTTTCCCACATATTAGTAAGTTAGAAATTATTTCTGCACTTTTCTGGTAGAAAATAATTTCGTTAACGCACTTATCCCGTTTATCGGGGTTAGAAACTCACTTAATAAATTGACTAATTTCTTTCGCAAAGGTGCGCGTATTTATCGGCTTGCCTATAAATCCGCTGTTAGATATGTCTTTTATCTCTTCTTTGCCCTCTGCCATAACCGAAGCGGTCACAAAAACAATGGGAATATCGCGTGTCTCTTTGTCTTGACGTAATATCTTGGCGGCTTCGTAGCCACGCATATCCGGAAGCCGCACATCCATAATTATAATATCCGGTTTTTCTTTCCGGGCGATGGCGATTCCGCTGGAAGCATTTTCAGCTTCAAATACTTCGAAGCCGGCGACCTCCAAAAGGTCTTTTTCCAGCATCAGATTGTTTGCATTATCGTCGACAACTAATGCTTTCTTCCTCATCTCACACCACCCTCCTGAATATAATAGGCAAAGTAAACCGAACCAAGGTGCCTCTATCTAACCCCTCTGATTCTACAAAAAGCTTCCCGCCGTGCAGCTCAACCAGCTTTTTAGAGAGCGGTAAACCTAGCCCGGTCCCCTCAGTCACCCGAGAATATGGAGTATCGACACGGAAAAAACCTTCAAATATTTTCTCCATGTTTTCCGGTGCGATACCGACTCCCGTATCCCAGACCACTACTTCTATCTCGGAATCGGCTTTCCTCGCAGAGGCCCGCATGCCAATTTTGCCACCCTCGGGGGTAAATTTAACTGCGTTGGAAAACAGGTTGTAAATTATTTCTTTTACCTTGAGTTCATCGGCCTCAATATTCGGCAGACCTTCGGCTATTTCCAGCGACATTTCAATCTTCTTTTTACTGACCATATCCGCTACCAGCATTGAAATATCATTTAATAGGGTTTTCATGGGTAAGCTGGATAATGACAGCTTCATCTTTCCGGCTTCAACTTTTGCCATATCCAGTATCTGATTTATCAGTAAGAGAAGATGCTTTCCGCTGGTTAAAACATTATTAACATATTTCTTCTGCTTCTCATTAAGCGGTCCGAAAGTCTCATCGTATAACACCTCGGAGAAACCGTTAATGGAGTTAAGCGGAGTCCTGAGCTCATGCGACATGTTGGCCAAAAATTCAGATTTTACCTGAGCGGTACGTTTTAACTCGGCCGCCAACTCCTTCAACTCTTCATGGGCTTTTTCCAGGCCGGCTTCTATCTCCTTACGCTCGGTAATGTCCTCAATGGCCAGGAGGATTATCCGCTCCTTTCCAGCCCCTCTTTGAATCTGCCGGGCATTCAAAAGCATGATGCGCCGGCCAATGGTAGCAAAATTGTGTTCCACCTCATAGTTATCAAAGGTTGCTTTTTGGGGAAGGATGGTTTCCAGCAGTTCCCGCAGTTTGGGGATATCCCACTGTTTATTGCCCAGGTCATAAATAAGCTGTCCCACAGTCTCTTCAGGGTTTACCTTAAAGAATTCATAGAAGGAACGACTGACCGTGACCACCCTTAAATCTTGGTCCAGAACGATTAAAGGTTCACGCACGGTGTTGATGATGCTCTCGGAGTATTCACTGACAATCAGCACCTGCTTTGCCTTTTTTTGTTCGGTTATGTCGTGCATAATAGCCGACACGCCACAAATATTCCCTGACTTGTCCTTGATTGACGAAAGAGTCAAAGAAATATCAATTACTACCCCATCTTTTCGGACACGTTTTGTTTCATGATTTTTAATCAATTCTCCGGCTCGCAGCTTTTTAAGCTGGTTGAGGATTTCTTCTTTGTAACCAGGAGGAGCTAAAAGAGAAATATTTTGGCCCTGCATCTCTTTTTCGGTATAACCGTATATTTTTTCTGCCCCTTTATTCCAACTAACAATATCTCCCTGCAAAGTTTTTCCAATAATTCCATCAAGAGATGTATTAACAATTGCTGCTAAGCTAAGAGAAGATTCTTCCCTACTCTTGTGCTTGGTGATATCTTCGATAGCCAGAAGAATAACTTTTGGCTTTTCCGGTGGACTGGGGATCCTCCGGGCATTTAAAAGCATGGTGCGTCTGCCAATGCCAAGAAAATCGTGTTCCACCTCATAGTCATCAAAGGTTGCCTTTTGGGGCAGGATGTCTTCCAGCAGTTCCCGCAGTTTGGGGATATCCCACTGTTTATTGCCCAGGTCATAAATAAGCTGTCCCACGGTCTCTTCAGGTTTTACCTTAAAAACTTCATAGAAGGAGCGGCTGGCGGAGACTACCCTTAGATCTTGGTCCAGAACGATTAATGGTTCACGCACGGTATTGACGATGCTCTCTGAGTATTCCTGGGATTTTGTTACGGTTCTTTTCTTCAACATTTTTTGTCTCCTCGTTTTCGATGATGTCTCTGGCGATACTCAAGACCACTTTCTTGTCTTCCCAATTTCCTATCTTTGCTTGAACCGAGAGAGGTAAGGTTGATCCGTCTTTCCGGAAAGGAGAGACTTCAAAAGATGCCTCACCTGTCTTCATAAATTGTTCCATCCGGTATGCAATCACTACCTACAACTGTTCAGAAGTGGGCAATTATCAGAATTGAGGATAGCGGATGGAAAAAGAGTAACGGCGAGCTGCCCGGCGCGGTTGAAACACATGGTTCAGCGACCGGTTTCAGCCGTAGAGCTTTTTCACCATCCAGGCGATCTTTTGCCCCAGGGTCTGTGCGCTCTGGACGCCTTCCTCATCTTTTTCCACTTCTCCCTTCTCTCTGGCCACGCTTAATGCCCGACCGGCGATGATAAGCTCGTTGCCAAAGAAGAAATGGTTCATGGTTTCGATGGTATGCATCCCTCCGGTGCGACGAAAACAGGATAGGGAAGCCCCAACTTTGTTCTTGTACATCTTCCCATTGGCCAATCCGACGAAGCCCGCCCGGTCGATCAAGGCCTTCATCTCCGCTGTCACATCCTGAAAATAGGAAGGAGATCCCAAAACGATACCCTGAGCCATTGTCATCTTTTCGATATATTCGTTTGCCGCATCGTTCTTAACGGCGCACCGCTGGTCCTGATTTTCGAAACACTTGTAGCAGGCAATGCACCCGTGAATCGCCTTTGCCGAGAGCTGAACGAGTTGGGTTTCAATGCCCTCTTTCTCGATCTCCCGTAAGAGATAGCTTATCAACGTGGTGGTGTTGCCGTCTTTCCTTGGACTGCCGTTGAAGCCGATAACCTTCATATCCGTCCTCCTTTCCGTTATGAGGTATTGTCGAAAGTTCCTCAAGAAGAGGGTGATCTGCCTTAGATAGTTGTACCACATGTTAAGTTAGAGTTCAGCCGTTTTTTATTTCTCCATTCAGGTACGCCTCTGGTGCTGGAGGATGGTAATTCAAAGAGGTGTGTGGCCTGAACGTGTTGTATTCAAGATTTCGCTGCCTTTATTTGATTGACACAAAAGGCCATTCTGCTTATACTTCTCCCCCCAATAAAACGAATTGACGTAAAATTAAACCGGTCTCGATCACGGGCATGAACCCCAAAGCAAGGTTTGGGAACCAATTCCGACGTGTGACCTCGCGTGACCTTCAGGTTATTAGGTTATACGCTTCGCTTTCGGAGTTGGTGTTTTACGAAAAAAATATGAAGAAAATATTAAACAATCAGGAACGCAGCCGGTTGGACCGACGCATAGCAGATGCGGAAAAACGCACAGGTGCTAAGATTGTAGTTGCCGTCATCCACCGCAGTGACCTATACTCCGAACTGCCCTGGAAAGCATTTGCTTTGGGCGTGTCCGTTGCCGGTCTTTTGGTTTTTATCTTTGATCTGCTGTGGCCCGGATGGAATTCACAACTATAATTGCCGGCACCACAGGCGCGTTCTACTGTCTCATAACCTACCTGATAGCTTTCCCGATTGCCAAGCTGCTGTTCAAAAATACCGATTGGTATAATAAGGCCAGGAAGGATATCCAAAACAAGGGTCTGGCATCCATCGGCGGATTCATGATTTCTTCCAGCGATTCCGGGGGATCCTGGAGCTCGGGAAGTTCCGGCTCTTCGGGCTTTTCCGGGGGAGGCGGATCATCGGGCGGCGCTTCCGGAAGCTGGTAAATAGAAATTACCACACCCGCGATAATTAATTTTCAGCAAGGAGAATTATGCTTTCTTTTCTTAGAGTTTCTATCTCTTTTTGTGAGTAGCCGATTTCTTCCATAATGGCTGCCGTATCCTTTCCCAGAACGGGAGGAGACCAGGAAGGCTTAGCTGGAGTCTGAGAAAATTTTAAGGGAACACCGATGCCTTTTATTTTTCCGCATACAGGATGTGTTTGTTCGATAATCATGCTGCGCGCCTGCACGTGAGAATCTTTTTCGACCTCTCCGATTTCCAGAACCGGCGTGAGGCAAGTATCACACCCGGCTGCGGCGGCAATCCACTGGTCCCTCTTCTGTGTTATAAAGAGGGCGGCAATCTCCGCCCGTAGTTTTTCCGCTTCTTCCCCGATAACGAATTGCCTGCCTAACCATTCGGGGCGCCCCACCATCTTGCAAAAAGATTTCCAAAACTTCTCCTCCAGTATGCCCAGCGCAATATACTTTCCATCGGCACACTTATAAACTCCGTAGCAGGCAAGACCGCCGGTGAGCGCTGCTTCTCCCGGAGCGGGCGTAAGACCTACGGCATGGTAGTGAGCCATCTGCAGAGTCATCAGGGGAAGTATGGCATCAAGCATGGAAACATCAACCTTCTGTCCCTGCCCGGTCTTTTCTCTCGCCCATAGAGCGGACAGGCAAGCTATAATTGTCATGTACGCTCCTCCTGCTACATCGGCAATTTGCGGGCCGGGAATTATGGGCCCGGTTTTTCTTGAACCTGTTGTCGCCAGGATTCCGGAGTATCCAATATAGTTGATATCGTGTCCCGCGTCCCGGGCATAAGGTCCATTCTGGCCGTATCCGGTGAGGGAAACATAAATAATATCTGTCTTCACGCGCTTAGCAGCTTTATAACCTAATCCCATTTCATCAAGAACTCCCGGCCGGAACTGTTCCACCACGATGTCCGTTGTTGGAAGAAGCGAGAAAAATATATCCACACCTTTTTTGTGCTTAAGATTCAGGGCTATGCTTCTTTTGGAGCGGTTCACGGCCAGGTATCCGGCGGATTCCGACGCAATATAAGGAGGATAGAAACGCATATAGTCCGGAGTGTTCATATCCTCAATTTTAATGACTTCGGCACCCATATCGGCAAGCATCATCGTGCCCAGCGGACCGGGATAGAGTCTGGTAAAATCCAGTAGGCGAATGTCTTTCAGGGGACCGGTTGCGGGTTTTCTTTTCTTTTTCACGATTCAGATTCTCCGGGGTTATTTTTACACCATCATAACTGGCGGCACCATGCCCAAATATTGGGCAATTTGCTATATTTCTTTTTATGATAAAGCATTAGATAAATCAAGAATAGTAAAAAAAGCTAGTTATTAACAAAAACTGTTGATAAATAATAAAAGGAAGCTTGTAATATTTGAGTCTCATTAACCACGGGTATCTATGATACCCTCCGCCTACGGTGGGATTAATTCGGCTAACAAATATTACCGCACTGCGCTTGTAATATTTGAGTCTCATTAAAAATAAATAAAGGGAACCTTTCAGTTTGGGTAACGCGCCTTTTTATAAACCCTTAATTAAATCATTGGAAAATTATGCAAACGCGTATAGAGTTAAACCAGGTGTAAAACAAGGCGACAAAGTTGAAAGCCGCCGACTACAAAAGAAAGGGAATAAGAAACCATGATTAATCTCAAAATCTTTTCCGACTATATCTGACCGTTCTGCTATATCGGCAAAGGAATTGTCGACAGGTTAAAAAAAGAATACAGCATCGAAGACACATGGGTCAGCTATGAGCTTCATCCGGAAACGCCCGCCGAAGGCATACTGCTATCCGAAAGATTTAAAGGCCGTGATATGTCCGGCTTTTACGACCAACTGCGCCGGCGTGGCAAAGAAGCCGGCGTTATCTTTGGCAATCGCGCTATCCTTTCCAACTCCAGATTAGCCTTAGAAGCCAGTGAATATGCCCGTGATATGGGCAAGTACGAAGCTCTTCACGAAAACATATTCCACGCCTATTTTACTGAAGCTTTGGATATCGGCATTCTTGATGTCATTGCTGCCATGGCCAAAAAAAGCGGTCTTGATGATACTGATATGCGCAAATCCCTGAAAGATGGCCGCTATAGAAAGCGATTAGAACAATCCCGAAAAGAAGCGCAGGCAATCAATCTGACTGGCGTGCCGACCTTTATCATCAATGCCAAGCATAAAATCGTGGGAGCCCAACCGATCGATGTTTTCCGTGATCTTTTCCAGGAGATTGGCGCAGGCAAATAACATAAATATTCATTCGGCAGTTGATATTTCTGTATCTGGAAGATATTATCAACACAAAACTATTTAAGGAGGATAGGAATAATGAAGAGCAAGAAAAAAATATTTTCTGTATTTGCCGGCCTTTTAGTATGGGGAATCGCGTCATCCTGTGGCGCTGCCGCTTACTATGCGACCATTGAACAGCCTTCCAGCGCATCAGAGTTGATTAAATCCGGCACTGAATTCAGTGTCAAGCCTATTGATTTTGGCGCCATCAACCCGAAAGACCTGGGTTACAATAGCGCGGAGGAATGGAAAACCGACAGCAAGCCGGTCCCCCAGGCCTTTGCCGACGCGTTCCCTGTTTTATTGAAGGAAGCGAATATTGATAATAAGAAAGTAAAGATAATCAGCCCGGATGAGCGTGTCAGCAAAGGAATCGTTGTTGATGTGGCTGTAAAAAGTATTATCTTGAAATGGAATGCCTTTGCGGCTCAGCCCGATGAATTTTTGTGCAATGTTAGTTTTACCGATGCCGCCACCAGCCAGAAACTATTTTCAGGTGTTGTCACCGTGAACAGCAGATCCGGTAATCCTTACGCGCAGGCATGGGGAATGAGTTTCAGCAATCGTCTTCAGCAGGCCGCCTATAATATCGCCTGGGTTCTGACTAAAATCATGGCCCAGGGTAAAATCGATCCGGCTATTTACTGATATTTCTGCCTGCTCTAGGTGCGTGTGAAAAGTTCGCTTTCGATTGTGACCATGATTCTATTTTAAGTGACCGTAAAGTTTTTATAAAATTCAACAAAATTTTAGAAAAAGAACTATCGTTTTCAAAACACTAACATCGGATGAGGAATCCATTTATGAAAAAAGGGGGCAAGAAAACCGTTTTCGCTAAGACGGGATCGCTATTTACGGACGCTTTCAGACTCGGCTTGTCTCGAGTGCAGACAATGTTCATGGAAACTTTTGGGTTAAGTCCCGCAGCGGCGCTCAGTGCGATTATTTTTGTCAGTGTGGTAATTATCGTTGCTGGTTTCTGGTTTTTTCGTTCCGCCCCGCCCGATACCATTACCATTACGAGCGGCGACGAAGACAGCCGTTTCTATAGGAATGCCGAAAAATATGCCCAGATACTGGCGCGCAATGGCGTAAAGTTGAAAATTCTTCCCTCCGAAGGCTCGCTGGAAAATCTGGAGAGACTGGAAAATAAATCGTTTCGTGTTGATATAGGCTTCGTGCAAACCGGCGTGGCCAAGGGAAAAAATACCGATAAGCTGGTATCGCTGGGAAGCACTTCTTATGAACCACTTTATATTTTCTATCGGAGCAGTAAATCCATTAACATTCTTTCCCGGTTCAGCGGCAAGCGGTTAGCCATCGGTGAAGACGGCACCGGCACACAAGTACTGGCACTGGAACTCCTGGCCATGAATGAAATTAAGCCAGGCGGTGCTACCGCACTGCTGGAGATGGACGATGAGGAGGCAGAAAAGGCACTGCTTGAAGGTAAAATTGATGCCGCGTTCATGATGGGTGATTCCGCTTCTTCCAAGACTTTACACAGTCTTCTGCGCAAACCGGGGATCAAGCTTTTCGATTTCATACAGGCTGATGCCTACACTCGACGTATTGGCTATTTGAACAAGATTGTACTTCCTCAGGGATCCCTCGATTTCGGAAACAACATTCCCGATCATGATGTCAACCTGATCAGCCCCACGGTCGAACTAATTGCCCGGTCCGATTTGCATCCCGCACTTTCCGATCTGTTGCTGGAGGCGGCAACTGAAGTACATTCGCGGGCTTCGATATTTCAGCGGCGGGGTGAATTTCCCATGCCGCTGGAGCATGAATACCGCATCAGCTCTGATGCGAGTCGCTACTATAAATCAGGCAAGAGTTTCCTCTACCGGTACCTGCCGTTCTGGATGGCCAGCATGGTAAACCGCATTTTGGTGGTGTTTGTGCCTATGCTTTTAATCTTGATTCCCGGGATGAAAAGCATTCCCGCAATCTTTAGATGGCGAATGAGGCTGCGCATCTACCGCCGGTATCGTTTACTACTGGTAGTCGAACAGGATATGCTCTCGCACCTTACTCCTAAGCAGCATGCTGAATTGTTAGAAAAGTTGAACCGCATCGAAGAAGAAGTCAACAAAATGAAAGTGCCGGCGTCCTTTGCCGACCAATCCTACGTGCTTCGGGGACACATTGATTTCGTTCGCGAAAGACTAATGAGCAACGCGCATTCCAAATAAAATATAATGTATAGCAAATTTATTAATTCTTTTTTGTTACTAAATATCCGGTAAATTATAATATCTATTTTTTTCGAAAATAGGTATCACACTGCGGAGATAACTCAGCCTCATGTGACTTCAGACAACTGATGATACGGCCATGCCCCGGTTTTATGTCTTTACAAAATTTCGCGGCATCAGGGCTGCAAGCTTTTCTAAACTCTTGCGCCTTTTCTTTATCTGCGGCAATTTGATCCTTACAAGCTGGCGACAACTCATTTTCATGTGCTTGCATACATCTCACTATCCTGCCCTGTCCCGGTTTTACATCTTTACAAAATTTCTCAGCATCGGCCTTACACGCTCCTGTTCTGTGCATTTCTTCGGCTTGAGCCATTAATGGAACCATCAAAAACAGCACCGCAACAAGCAACACAATACTTGATTTTCTCATAAAGCCTCCTTCTTGGATTTAATTACCTCCTGCCATTAATAATTTCTTAGCACATTTGAAGACAGATTTCTTCTGCTTTTTACGCAAGAATTTTCACTATCACAATCCTCTGGTGGACTGTTTATATCCTCTTGATCACCAGGGCAATTCGGAAAGCAGGATACTCAGCTGTACGATACGGCATCCTGCCTGGAAATACATGCGAATGGAATATAGTGGGTAATTAGAAAATAAATCGGGAGTTATGTTAATAATTTTTTATCATTTATGACGATCCGGATAATATTGCTTCATGCATTCAGGGCAAATGCCGTGACTGAATTCAGCCAGTGATCGCTCTTTTATATAGCCCTCGATTTGTTCCCAGTAACCTTCGTCATTGCGTATTTTTTTACAATATGCACAAATCGGCAACAACCCGCTCAATGTTTTGATTTCTGCAAGCGCTTTTTTAAGTTCCCGGATGAGGTCCTCACGCTCGGTTTCCACTTGTATGCGCAGAGTGATATCGCGTATATTGCATTGAATGACTTTTGTGTGATCGACCTGATAAACATTGCTGACAAACTCGACGTTAATTCTACGCCCGTCTTTGGTTTCCAGCGGCAAATTTTCGTAACGAATATACTTCTTGTTTTGCAATTCCGTGAAGGCCGCTTTACTTTCCTCTATGTCTTTAAAACTTCCAATCTCCCAGAGCTTTTTCCCTGCAAATTCCTGGAACGAATAACTCAGCATATCCATCAAAAAAGGGTTAACATCTAATATATTTCCAGTGTCCGCATCGAGTATTAATATTCCATCCTGGGCTGTTTCAAATAGCCGGCGGTAACGAATCTCGGAGACCTGAAGTTTTTCCTCTATCAGGCGACATTCGGATGCTACTTTTTCTAATTCAGCAATTCGCTGCTGCATTTCCGCCATTCCGTTTATGTTCTGTTTTTTTGTTTGATTTTCTTTCTTCATAGGCATTAATTCATATGATAATCAGTTTTCTATTTATGCTTTTGTTTACAAAAATTTACTTTTGTCTTAATATGAGGAGGAATGAAGGGGGAATATCGATGTAAGCAATAATTAAGGGCTTGAGCAGTAATTGGCATTAGACATTTCACAGACCACTTATTTTACTTTAACCAAAGCAAATAAAGAAGTCAATGCCAAATTAGAGCTCTTGCAACTGAACGGCAGTAGGTGTTTATGATATATTTTCTCAATTGAATCCTTGTAATCCCGCGATATATGGTGTCTTAATTATTTTGACGTGCAGGCGCCTCCTTCATATATTAAGTAAATTAAAATGAGTTTCTTTCAAAATAGGAGTGTAACATGAAAGCCAATTTCAGTTTCATTCATATATTTAATAAATCTTTCACTGATGAATACTGGAGAACATGCAGCTACCGGCCAAAAAGTTACCGCATGAGAATTATAGTCAGTACTATATTTCTTATTGTTGGTCTGGTTATTGTTCTGGGTTTTATTTCGACCTGGGCACCAAAAGTTGTTCTGGCTGGTCCACCCTTTGTCACAGACGATCCCGAACCGGTAGAATATCAACATTGGGAAGTATATCTTGCCGCACAGTACAGGCATGATCGGGATCAGGATTCATCTACACTGCCTCACCTCGAGATAAACTATGGCCTCATGCCGAATGTTCAAATCCATTTAATTGCTCCGCTTCTATATGTAAAACCGGAAGGTGCTTCGTCGCAATATGGTTACGGAGACACGGAGCTGGGTGTCAAATATCGTTTTATTCAGGAAACTGATTACATTCCTCAAGTGGGAATATTTCCCCTGGTTGAGCTTCCCACCGGTGATTCGGAAAAAGGCTTAGGAAACGGCAGGACTCAATATTTTCTGCCCCTCTGGTTACAGAAAAGCTGGGGGCCATGGACAACCTATGGCGGAGGGGGATACTGGATTAATCCCGGCGGAGGAAATAAGGACTGGTGGCAGTTCGGGTGGCTGATTCAGCGCGAAATCAATAAAACACTAACGCTAGGAACGGAACTCTATTACAAAACAGCAAGCACTTCCGATAGCAACAATGCCGCCGGATACACTGTGGGTGCCGTCATCAACATTACCGAAAACCATCATGTGCTGCTTTCTGTAGGACAGGATATTAACGGCCCCAATTACCTCTCTCTCTACATTGGCTATCAATTGACATTTGGTCCACAGAAAAAAGATTAATCGCCAAGCTGGTTAAACACAATCATTTTTCCGATCCTTCGTCAGTAAATTTTCCCTCGAACAAATCGCTGTCCCAGGCATGATCGTTAAGAGTAGGGTTAACTTCCCGGTCATTCGTTAATAGTTGTTCCTGGAGCTCAATTTGCTCACGCGCAGTTAAAATATACGCGCTCTGATCGTGTCTCTGTTCGGCCAATTTTCGCATTGCCGTTTCATCATATTTGATAAAGTTCTGGCCGGCACGCGTTGCCGTGTATTTGCGAACGCCGAGCTTGATGAGAACATCGATTCCCAAACGCACGGATGTATCCAACGATTCACGATAAATGTCCTTCACGCCGGAATCAATCAGCTCGTAGGCATCCAGACGGCTTTTCGCCCGCACCATTATGGTAAGATGGGGAAATAGTTTTTGGGTTTTTTCCACGAGATCATAATTAACATCCGGCGAATCAATCGCGGCAATCAGAATTTTAGCCTGATCGGCGCCCGCTGATTTCAGAATATCAACACGCGTCGCGTCGCCATAGAAAACCTTAAAGCCCATCTTTCTTAAGAGATCGACACGGTCCGAATCGTTATCTAAAATAGTCGCGTTAAGACCGTTCGCCCTCAAGAATCGGCCAATGGTGCTCCCGAAGTGACCGAATCCGGCAATAATTACCTGATGACGCTCGTCTATTTCATCGGCTTCTTTTCCCTCAGTTTCTTTCGTTCCGAATCGCGGAAGAATAAGCCGTTCATTAATCAACAACAACAGAGGCGTCACGGTCATACTGATTGCTGTTACTCCCATCATCATATCCGTCCATTCAGCGGACAAAATATTGAGTTGGTGAATAAAGGAAAAGAGAACAAAGGCAAATTCCCCGACCTGCGCCAGACCCAGAGTAAATAAAAGGTTTTGATCAAAACTCAACCGGGAAAACTTTCCCGTCAAAAAAAGCACGCCGGCTTTGATGACAATAATGCCGCAAACCAGGGCAATAATTTTTAGCGGATTATTGACAATCATATTGAAATTAATGGAAGCGCCGACAGCAATAAAAAACAAGCCGAGCAATATTCCTTTAAACGGTTCGATATCGCTTTCCAGTTCGTGGCGAAATTCGCTATTAGCCAGAACCACCCCGGCCAAAAATGTACCCAGCGCGGGGCTCAGCCCCACCAATCCCATAATGTAGGCGGTGCCCATTACGATCAAAAGAGCAGACGCCGTAAAAAGCTCGGGCAGATGGATACGGGCAATAAACCGCAGGAAGGGAACAATCACGAAGCGGCCGCTCAGGATAACCAGACCGACCGTACCCAGCAGCATTAAAGTTTGCGCCCATCCCGGCAGTCCGGAAAGTATTGTGGCGTGTTCATTGGAAGGAGCATTAACCGCATATAGAGCTAAAAGCGGCAAAAGCGCCAAAATGGGAATGACGGCAATATCCTGAAAAAGCAATGCAGCCAAAGAACTTTTCCCCGATTCGGTTTTGGCTAATCCTTTTTCCCGGAGCGTCTGCATAACAATAGCGGTGGAGGACATGGAAAGAGCAAGGCCGGAAGCCAGTGCCGCCTGCCAGCTGAATCCAATAAACAATAAAGCAATAAAGAATAAAAAAGTTGTCACGCCCATCTGCAAGGAGCCTGTTCCCATAATCAAATTGCGCATTCTCCAGAAATTGGAAGGCTCCAGCTCCAGCCCGATGAGAAACAGCAGCATCACTACGCCGAATTCAGCAAAGTGCATGATGTTTTTTCCTTCCTGCCCGATAAAGCCCAGAAAGAAAGGACCGATAATTATTCCGGCGATGAGATATCCCAATACCGACCCCATGCCCAGCTTTTTGGCAATAGGGACAAAGACAATCGCGGCCGCCAGATAGATTAAGGCGTCATGTAAGAAGGCAGTGCTCATGGTTTCGACATCCCCGCTCCCTTGGAGAGCCAATCGTTAAGGTACGGAAATTTTTTCATTGACTCAATATCAAACTCTCCTCTTACCAGCCGCTCCAAAAGAGTGCGATAAAGCTGAGCATAGTTTTCCAAATCTGTTTTTGTCAAAAGGTGCGTGCCGTGCACGGCAAAAGGCGGGAGATAAACCATTTTGCAGAGAGTCGCCGTTTGATTAAAAGGAAGAAGAAACTCGCCAATGGTAAAGCGATTATAACCGCCGGCCGCATAGACCTCTCGCGTGCCGCCGGCAGTAATGGCGTTAAAGATGATTTTATTTTTTAGAAAATCTCCGCCTTTGCCGTGCGCCCAGCCGTATTCCATAACCAGGTCGATCCACTGTTTGAGCAGAGGCGGGGCGCTGTACATATATAAAGGATGATGCCAGATGATTATCTGATGAGCCTGCAGTAGTTCTTTTTCCCGATCGATATCGATATTGAAATCGGGATATTGTTCATACAAATCATTTAAAGTTACTCCCTCGAGCCTTCCGATATTTTTGAGCAACGTGCGGTTTGTTTTCGATTTCTCAAAACGCGGATGAGCAAAAAGGATAAGAATTTTGTTCATAGGAAAGCACCGGTTAATTACATAATAAAACTAATTCTTGTGGTTAATATTTAACATATTTAAAGTTAGAGTTCTTCAACTTTTTTATTGTTTACAAATTATACCGAAAGAGATACAAAATTGGCAAACACAAACCAACAAGCCAGGAGGATAAAAATGAAAGTACTGGGCATTATGGGAAGTCCGCGGGTCGGTGGTAACAGCGATATCCTCCTGGATGAGGCTCTGGCCGGCGCCAAAGTTGCCGGAGCGGAAGTGGAAAAAATTATCCTGGATAAGAAGAAAATATCCGGCTGTAAAGACTGCAAAAAATGCAACAAGATGGGCGTCTGCGCCATTAAGGACGATATGGTTGAAATTCAGAAGAAGATACTGGAAGCATACGCTATCATCCACAGCGTCCCCGTTTACTTCTGGTCTATGACCTCGCAAATGAAGGCATATCTGGACAGATGGTGTGTATTCTTTGATGAGGAGTGGCGTTGGCAGAAAGTTTACTATCCCAAAATGCGGGGCAAACGCATCGGGCTGATAACGGTTTGCGGTGATCCGGACGTGCACACGGCTGACCCTATTGTTCACAGCTTTAAATCAACTGCGGAAATGACAAAAATGAACTGGCTGGGAACCATTATGACCTCCGCCTCCGATAAGGGAGACATTGCCGAAAACGAAACGGCAAAAAAGCAGGCTTGGGAACTAGGCAGAAAAGCAGCTACACCGTGATTTCTTCTCCCAATGTCAAATTAAGTTCTGTCTTAATTATTGGTAACACCTTGTGTTCTTATAATTTATCGTATGGTATAAAATACTTTGGGACACCGGGGTAAAAGGGAAGAGTGAATCTGTGTTTCACCTGATGCCTGAGAGCATGGTTTGTAGATTAGATCCTCTTCCCACTGCTTTGTTCAGTAACTCGTACG
>DLME01000294.1:5454-6008 GCA_002479215.1 Syntrophaceae bacterium UBA7544 | reverse complement strand
GCTGCGCCCAGAATCAGATTGGTCCCATACACATAGACAAAGGCAATACTTAGTGTGAAAAGGTTTGGTGCTGACGGCATATACATCGATTGAATTCTGCCAATTCGTATTGCCAGACTTAAAAATTTGTCGCCGATCTCTCTGTTCCCTTCGCTCATTTCTTCTTCCATCTGGAAGATGCGGATGTTTTTCATTCCCAGTATATTTTGCTGCACATAGGCTCCGACTTTCCCCAGGATGAGCTGCATTTTCCGGAACAACGGCATCGTCATTCGAAAAGACCGAGCTTGTAAATAGAAGATAAACGGCATGGGTATTATCGCGATCAAACACATGATTGGTTTTACTGTGTACATTACCCAAAACACAAAACCGGTAGTGAAGATAGTATTGGTGATGACACTGAGCCACGTGCGCATGAAAGCATCAACAAATTGCATGTCCTGTGTTGCTCTGGATGTAAGATCGCCCACTGTATTATTGTCGAGGAATGTAAAGGATTTCGATTGGATCGATTTGTAGTACTCCTTTCGCATGTCGCCGATGACGCTTTG
>DLME01000294.1:5071-5400 GCA_002479215.1 Syntrophaceae bacterium UBA7544 | reverse complement strand
CGCATGTCGCCGATGACGCTTTGGGCCATAATGCCGTTCAAGTAGCGAATGAAGAAATCGCATATTGCGAAACTAACCACCGCAAGCAAAATATTCCGCAGCAAACCGAGGAGTGGAGTTAGATTGTGGACTGTAATAACATTATCGATAATTTGCGCGGTGTATAGAGGTTCGAGGAGAAATAAAAAGGCCCGCAAGGCTGCTAAGGCTGTTATTAAAACAATAAAATGAATATATGGTTTATGATATCTTAAAATTCTCCGAAAAACCCTCAACTGAGCTGTGAGATTTTTAGACTTCTCTCCAATCGTATCGATGTAATCAAGTAC
>DLME01000294.1:4048-5021 GCA_002479215.1 Syntrophaceae bacterium UBA7544 | reverse complement strand
TCTCTCCAATCGTATCGACGTAATCAAGTACTGGTCTGGCTACGCTCACAAAACTTCCTTAAGAATTTGTTGGCCTTGACAAAATAATATTTTAAGTTGTTATCCTTAATAAGCCATATGATATAAGTATTTTCTTGAGATTGTGTGTCGAAAGCATAAAAAACATTTTTACGTTGAATGTTATGACAAGACACATTGATTGAAAGGAAATTTGCCTTATAATACTTCGTTTCTGACAGCCCGATTAATTAAAAACTTATCCGGCTATGGCCAGAGTCATGTTTAACAATTTAAATAATCACCGAGGCAGGGCGAGAATCATGGGCAGTAGCGATAGAGTAATATTATAAAAGCTAAGAAATAATATCCTTACTAAAAATTACATCCAACTTTGCTAACCACAACTTGTTTCTCCATTACCAACGCATGTCAATTTTCTCAAGCAAGCTCAATTAAAGATTTTAGCACTATTGCACAAATATATCACATGAATCTCTAGACCCGTAATATCGCTGCCATTGACCCTGCCACATCGCAGATTATCTATTGTTAATATCGGGTATTGAAGTTAAAGGTTGGAACCGTGGAACGAATGGTTTTAATGGGAGACAGTGGGCGCGAATGTATTAGACGCAGGTATCCCAATAAAAATTATTTCTGTGTTACTTAGACGGTTGGATTAGATAATTGTCTGGAGTTGCCTGGCTTCCGGCAATCCTGGTATTGATACGGTTATGGCGGGATTGCCTTTAATAGAATCCTTATAGTAGAAGCTGAAAGAGTGTTTGCCAGCAAGAATAGTGAGTGATTTGATAGTTGGCATGCCATTGCGATTAATACTGAACTCTCCGCCACTTGATGAGGACAGGGTAATTAAAGTGTCAATTGGCACAGGTATGGCTAATAAATCAATATTTTGGAATTCCAAGGAAATCTTACCTGAAACCTGCCCTGCTTTCACGGTTTGAGGAGA
>DLME01000294.1:0-3884 GCA_002479215.1 Syntrophaceae bacterium UBA7544 | reverse complement strand
ATTATAATTATAACTATAACCGCTGTAATTGTTGCCCAAATCCAACTCGACATATTTAACTCTAGTAATATTCTACCACGACTGGGCGAATAATCATTTTTTAACCCTGACAGCAAAATCAAACTTCTACGGGGTCTCTTTACAACTTTCTGGAATTTCATGAAATATACTTCGTTGTCAAATATCCAAGCAAAATAAAGTGAAGATTTAGCCACAAGTTGTATCGTTTCAAGGTTAAATTCCCTTATCGAGTGACACAATGTATTGGAAAAACTGAATGCTAGCTTCTTGTTCTCATTATTTCATCTCATAGGTAATTATATATTGCGCATATACTATCAGAGCAAAAATATTTGAAAACCAGCTGCCCATATTATCCCCGACCTGAGGTGTGCTTCAATTCAAGTGTTTTTATTTTCCCGATTAGTCGATAGTGGTTTATAATTATTGTAGTCGACAAGAATAAAACTTGCTTTCAGGAATAACGAAAAATAATATGAAAAGAAATTTGCCTCAACGATTAGGTTACTTTCTGGTAATCGGGTTTGTTGCCACATTAACCTTGTCGACGTCAGCTTGTTTAGGAATGTCCGCGTATACACCTCCATCCGGAGTAACTTTATCCTCCATTAATGTAACCATGGCTTCAAATTCCAGCCTAGCGAATGCCTTAAGAGTTTTTTTCGACATATTTAATCCATCTATAAAGGAATATACTGACTACCCAGCCCAAATGAAGGTTGGCTCCAAAGAACAGTTTATAGCTATCGGAACCTATTCAGATACGGCATATACAGCGATCACGCCCCAAGTAACCTGGACTAGTTCAGATACGTCTGTCGCTACAATATCTTCTGGTGGCTTAGTTACAGGAGTTGGGGTTGGAATCACCGATATTACGGCAACCTTCTCAGGCATAACCAGCCCAGCCGAAATCTTAACGGTAGTATCTCTTATCTCAACTACTCCAACGACTTCGACTGCCATTCCTCAATCTTAGGTGGATTATAACAAGTGTTTCCTTATATTGTTGCAACTCCCTTTGCGTACACTATGAAACGATCGTAACAGTTGGGCCCTGGAATATCTCCTTTTTACATTTTGCTGGAAAGCAGGATTTTCTCCTTGGTGAGATGGAAGGAAAGAAGATAATTAGCTATCACGCAAATAACTGTAATTGCCAAATATATTAATGGCAAGTAGCTAACGGATATCCCCAATGCTCCTAAGATATTCAAGCCACACAAAAGAAGTATAAAAATCCCCGTAAAAACAAAACTTGCAACTCTGGGATTGGTAATTATTAACTGAATGAAGGTTAGATGCAAACGATGAAAAACCCCAACATGGGCACAATAATCAAAGCAGACAAGATGGCTGGTAAACTAGGAAAGATAAAACTCTTGGTTTCAGGCATTTCGAACCCGATAGCCATAACGAGATAGCTCAAGACGGCAATACTGTAATCTATTATTACGCTGGGCATCGTTGCTACCAAGGATTTACCTAGCCAAATTTGTTTGACGCTGACAGGCGTGGCCATAAGCGATTCAATATTATGTTTGGCCTTATCGATAATTACCGCATAATTTGAAAACACGGAACAAATAAAAATGGAAAACATCATTGGAATAATATAAGCCAGATTGTTCAAAAAACCCCGGCTGTAAATATCGATAGACTCTTGGCTTGTGAGCGTTTTAACATTTGACTCATAGCCTGAAATATAGCTGATCGTTAAGAGTATCATGATTATAATGATGACATAGGTACTGCGACTGCGGAAGGCTTCACTAATGTCTTTCCTGGCGATTACCCATATCTTATTCATGTCAAGCTTGTTCCACCTTTGCAAAAGATATCTTTATCTATGCGATTGCATATCAGCTGTTTGAAGAAATCGTTCAGTCGTGGTTATGAAATAATCAGGATTAGTCCATATCAAAGTGTGACGTCCTTTGGGCAAGACTTCTAGCCGAGCCCCTTTGATACCTGAAGTTAACTCCTGTGCATGATACATGGGCACTGCATCATCCTTGCCTCCGGCAATGATAAGTGTTGAGGCCTGTACTTTAGGGAGTAATGGCCGCGCGTCAAAAAAGTTTCCTTCATGACAAGCTTTGAGCATCAATTGCGTGTCATTACTGCCATGATTTCGGCCATTCGATTGCTTAGCTCAGAGCCGATTTCCGGCGTTCGAGAAAACATAAAATGAGAAAATCTCTTTATTCCAAGCCCCAGGATTAACCAAGGCACGACAGCTGCTTCTATTTTTTCACGTAATGAATCGCGATTGTAAGCATAAGGGCATGCTAAAATAAGCCTTTGTACCCGTTGAGGGTGGTTCGCTCCGACACATTGTGCGACGATCCCGCCGTTCGAATAACCTAATAAATCGAAACGGTCAACACCAAGACGATCAAGAAGAGCAATCACATCCGCGAGTTGCGGGATAGTGTAAGGAGGACCTAGTCCGTCGCTCCCACCATGCCCTCGGAGGTCCGGGCAAATGACCCTGTGTTTTTCAGCAAAGACTGTACCACTCTTTCAAACATCTGGTGCGACATCATCAGACCATGGATTAGGACCAGCGGCGTTCCAGTCCCTTTTTCCATGAAATTCAATATTGGTGATCGATTACCCGGCGTTTCTGACATATGCAAACCCCTTTCTGAAATGTTCAGAACAAGGATATTTATATTAAGTGGCTCTTGCATTAACCAGCAACAACGGGGTCTCTCCGTAACGTAAAACTTTTTCAGCAACGCTCCCTAAAACCCATCGATCCAAACCAGACCTACCGTGTGTAGCCATTACGATCAGGTCAATACCATACTCTTTGCTTTGTTGAATGATTTCATGTGCAGCATCTATTCCAGAAGTCACACTTTGTGTCGCATTGAGACCTTTCTCTCTCAATTCCTTCTCAAGTTCTATCATATCCGCTATAACGGTTCGTTCTTCCTCTTTATTTGCTTCTGCATAGTCGTACTCAACCGTTCGCTCCCCACGTTCATTAATTCCCGGGTATTCAATTCCAGCAACATAGTCATGAAAGGTGTAAGGGTAAATTACAGTAGCCATCTGGAAAAGCGCGATTGGCACGTTTAACCTGCGAGCCAACTCTTCCCCCACAGGCAATGCCAATTTACTAAGATCAGATCCGTCAACAGGTATCAGTATTTTTGTGATTAACGATTTTTTATCATCCAAGCGGTGAAAACCCTTTGGTCTGATAAGCAAAACCGGTACAGGCACAGTTCGGCAGATATGATCAGCAACACTGCCCAGATTTTTCCCTATCGTCTTGCCGGAGGTGCTAACTGAAGTCATGACGATCAGATCGATTTTTTTCCTCTCCACAAGATCGCAGATTTTCTGCGCGGGCTCTCCTGATTCAATTTTGAAGGTGACATTGACTTTATTAGTCTCGCCCTGTGTTATTTGTCTGACATCTTCTGCCATCTTATCGAGGTAAGCCTGATGTACACGCTCTAATTCCATATGATCCTGCCCACGGACATGGTATAAGATCAATTCAGAACCGAATTTAGCGGCTAATTCTTCTGCATAAGGAAGGGCAATTTCAGAGGTTTGAGTCCCATCCAAGGGAATCAATATTCTTTCAAACATGTTGCCTCCGTTCATGAATTAGCGAATCATCATGATAAATTGTTCAACTTGGGATTCCCATTCACGGGTGGTGAGCTCTACAGAAGTCTTTCCATTTTCTTTGTTAGCAGCTACAGTCACTGAACCTACGTCATCTTCAAAACTGGCAGTTGTTTCGGTTTGACTTGTTATGTTTAGTTTGAAACCATCAGTTCCGAAAAAGGTAACTGCTTTACCGATAACTTGCTCTGGAGACAGCTTAGTTTGGGTTG
>DLME01000160.1 GCA_002479215.1 Syntrophaceae bacterium UBA7544 | reverse complement strand
CGCTTCGGCGATGAAGCCACTCTCTTTCGCCTGGCCTCCCAGCTGGAGGAAGCTAGGCCCTGGAAACACCGCAGACCGCAGATTTCAGATTTTAGGCGATGAAGTGATTGACTATATATTCCTCAAGCAGATCGCGCGCTTCTTTGTTCGAATATTTATCGGCGAGAGTCCAGCCCCGCAATGTCGGGAATATTAATTGATAAAAAATCATACTCGCGGCAAAAAAAGGTTCCTGTTTGCGAAAAACGCCCTGATTGACCCCCTGACGTATAATTTTTTCGAGAGCCTGTATCTGTTCCATTTCTATTTTCATGGCCCTTTTTAGATTTTTCCTGGGCAAAAGTCTCGATTCCCGGTACATTAATTTAATCTCGTCTTTGAAGGTCTCTATATTTTCTAAGGAATGACGAATAAACGATCTCAGCGATTCTCTCGGGTCATCGGTTTTCAATGCCTGCTCGGCATCGAGACGCTCCTGCACGGATTGATGGTAAACATCGAACGTCAGACACAAAACGTCTTCTTTTTTGGCGATGTAGTCATAGAGGTTGCCTATAGCCATATCCGTCGCCCTGGATATCTCCCGCATGGTCGTCTGGTGATATCCTTTTTTGACAAATAATTTCGAGGCCTTCTTGGCGATGTGGAGGTGTTTTTTCCGGACAAGTCTGGGATTCTTAATCCGGCTGGAAACGGTCTCGGATATTTTTTCCTTGTTGACAATTCTTCCACCAACTTTCATTTGGCCTCTCCCGTTTGCGTATCGGATGCAATTTATGTAGTTTATGTCTTTGAAAATTACATTTTTTATAAACAAATCACTCTACATTCCGTTCACTATATATAAAAAAAAGCAACAAAAAATTTATCTTGCGCTGAGGATTAATGCATGCTAAGTGGTTAATAAAAAAACGAACGGCCGTTCTTTATTTGTGAAATTGCAATTCCGAAACGAAGCCCTGTGGATGCAGGGTGAACGTATCGGAATTAGTAAGCTTGACAATCCCGCAAAGCGGAGGGGATAGAATTCCGCAATTTGCTTTGGGATTTATACCCGTGATTCAATCCGCTTATGGTGTTTAGAAATTCTTGTTCACGCCTTTTTTATCACTATGCAAGTTTATTTTATACGAACTTTGCAGAGCCCATATATAAGTCGTCTTCAAGATATGATCTCGCGGGAAAATATAATCTGGACTATTGACGTACCGATTAAGGAGAAACTCAAGGCTTGATTTTTTAAAATATAGTCTTCCAATAGATTCTCCATCGGAATGGCAATTTTCAGGTTTTTTGCGATGTCATAAAATATAGCAAAAAAGGAGGAACTTCGTGATGAAATGTATTGGTAAAAGCGTTTTAATTTTTTTGTGTATCTTTTCTCTTTTCTCTCTAACAATCTATAGCCCGTCCACAGCCATGGCGGCCAAAGCGATTCCCGGTTCGATGGCGGAAAAAGTGCCCAAAGTCAACGCAGCATTCGATGTCAACAAGATGGGCAATATGTCCGACTTCGATCCTTCAAATCCGATTATCCCGACGGGAGATACCATCAAGATTGCCGTGGTCTGGCCGTTTTCCGGTCCGGGTGCTCTGAATGGCGAAATCGCGTGGATTGGCTTCGCCTGGGTTGCCCATGACATCAACAAGCGTGGCGGCATCTGGGTGGACGGCAAGAAGAAACTGATCGAAATGATTAAGGCCGATTCGATGTCCAAGCCGGATCAAGCCAAAAAGATTTGTGAACGGATGGTTCTCCAGGAAAAAGTGAATATCCTGGTCGGTACCTCCGGCAGCAATATTCAAAAGATCATCAACGAAACGGGCGCCACTCACAAGGTTCTTACCGTGAATATCGGTTCCCTAGCCGATGAGCTCAATGATGCGACAAACTTCTCCCGTTATAACTTCATGTCCTCCGATTCCACCGAGCAGATCGGCCGTGCCATGGCTTACTTCTATGGCCAGATCCGCAAGAAAGAGAAAAAATTCTACATCCTCTGCCAGGATTACTCCTTTGGTCATGGTTTGGCGGAAGGTTTCAAGACAGGCCTGAAGGAATATTACCCCGAAGCGCAGATTGTGGGCGAAGACTACCATAAGCTATTTCTTACGGATTTTGCCCCTTACCTGACGAAGATCAAGGCCTCCGGCGCGGAGGTCATTTATACTGGCGACTGGACACCCGATGCGGGGAACCTCCTCAAGCAGTCGCGGCAAACGGGCATCATGACCCCCTTTGCCAATATCTTCATGGACGAGCCGATCATGCTTCATGAGGTCGGTGTGGAAGGAACGAAAGGGCTGATGCACATCGATCATTATAACATGCCTAATATGTTCAAAAACCCCGGCTATGTCAAATATTACAGCATCTGGCATAAGCTGTGGGAGACGAAATGGAAGACGGCTCCCTTCAACAGCACGCTCTTTGCCCATGGAACTGGGACCATCGGTTCCTGGACACAGCAGATATATTGGATGCTGAGTGTTGTTGAGCGTGCCAAGAGCACCGACCCGGAAAAGGTTATCAAAGTTTGGGAGGGAGACACTTACAAATTTGTCAACGGCAGGATTATCAAGATGCGGGCCTGCGATCACAAGGCGATCCAGGACTTCGAGATCGCAGAGTACGTGACACCCGAGCAGCAAAAGGTGTACTTTAGCATTCCGCCTTATCACTGGTTCACGGGCGCATCCGGTCCTGGACCGGCATGGCTGGTTCCGGCCGCCAAGGCGCTTCCCTGGATAGATCAGAAACTGGAGCGGTGTGCAGATAAGAATGGTTGGGGAGAATAATTAAGTAATACAGAACAGTCGCATAGTGCACAGCTCTTAACATCATCGCCTTGTGCATTATGCGGCATTTCTTTACGAAAGGATATATATTAATGGATGCAACAACCTCAATGTATGTAGCCCAGGGAATACATGGGCTCGCCTACGGCATGGTTCTTTTTCTCATCGCCTCCGGACTCAATGTCATCTTTGGCATGATGGGAATTCTTAATCTTGCCCATGGGGCATTTTTTATGCTGTCAGCCTATTTTTGTTACTCGGTATTGAACCTTACAGGGAATTTTTGGTTGGCCTTGCTATTGGCGCCGCTCTTCACCGCTTTCTTCGGAATTATTCTGGAGAGATTTTTCCTTAGAAAAATGCATGCGATGGGGCATATGGGTGAATTGATCATGACGTTAGGCGTCTCCCTGGTTATCCTGGCGGCAGTCAAGATCTTCTGGGGAACAGAGAATCTTCCGGTTAAGATGCCGCCGATTCTGGAGGGGATGGTGTCTTTAGGAGGTCTGGAGTACCCTGTCTATCGGCTTTTTATTATCGGACTGGCAGGTGTGGTTTTAGCAATTATGACCTTGCTCCTGTATAAAACCCGTTTGGGCAAAATTGTTCGGGCGGCTGTTTCGGATAGAGAAATGGTCAACGCTCTCGGAATCAATATCCCTGTTGTCTTCATGGTTGTTTTTGGGGTGGGCACTTGGATGGCCGGTGTAGCCGGCGTGGTTATTGCCCCGATCCTGACCGTATTTCCCGGTTTAGCCGATCAGGTTGGAATGGATGCTTTTCTTGTGGTAATTACCGGCGGATTTGGGAGCCTTCTGGGGGCAGTTATCGTATCCATAATATTCGGTCTGCTTAGCTCCTACGGAGTCCAGTTTCTTTCTCAGCTTGCACCGGTCGTCATGGTTGGCTTCATGGCCTTAGTTCTGGCGATTCGTCCCAGCGGTTTATTTGGAGTAAAGGAATGAAGAATAAAATAATTAATTGGTTCTTATGGGTGGGATTGATAGTCATCGTGGCGATAATCCCCAAAGTATTTGGTGCATACTACGTTAGCCTGATTGTAACGTTTGCGGTTTTTGCTGTCTTATCAGTCTCTCTTAATGTGCTCTTGGGTTTTACGGGACTTCTCAGTTTCGGCCATGCCATGTTTTTTGGCGCTGGCGGCTACGGTACGGCCCTGGCTCTGAAACATATTGCCGGCTTATCCCTGTTATCGTCCGTCGGAATCGGGGTGTTATCGGCATCCGTCCTTGCCCTCGTATTGTGTCCCTTGGTTGTTCGAGTCAGTGGTACCGCTTTTGCCATGCTGCACCTTGCCTTTGCCCAACTCATGTACGTTCTGGCGCTCAAATTGAGAGGAATCACCGGCGGAGAGGACGGCATTGGAAATTTTCCCATACCTCCATTCACTATACCGGGAGTGGTATCATTTAATATGAAAGGAGTACCGGAGAACTTTTATTACTTTGCCATGATTGTTCTCGGGCTTAGTGTCTGGCTGATGTGGTTCTTTACCAAGACGCCTTTCGGTCAAATACAAGTCGGTATTCGTGATAATGCCAAAAGGATCGACTACCTGGGATTTAAGGTGTCCCATACAAAAGCTGTAGTTTATGTTGTTTCCGCTGCTTTTGCTGGCGTGGCGGGTTCCGTTTACGCAATATTTCATAACCTGGTTTCGGCAGATGGTTCTCTGGGAGTTTTAGTTTCTTTTCAGCCGATTATAAATACTATGATCGGAGGTGTCGGCAGTTTTTTCGGCCCCATTTGGGGTACGGCCATCTTTCAGATTCTAGAGGAAATAATCGTTAGATTTACGGATCGGGTGGAATTAGTGATAGGTGTGACCCTGATTCTGGTCATCATGTTTGCCCCACAGGGTTTAGCAGGCTGGATAACTACGTTGAAACAACGATTTTTCTCAGCTTCAAGTCACAAATTGGAGAAGATTTCATGAACATGCTGGAAACAAAAGGACTGTATCACGATTTCAGCGGGTTGAAAGTGCTGTTTGATATCAATCTGCAAGTAAAGGAAGGTGAGCGGCACGCTGTCATTGGACCGAACGGAGCGGGGAAAACGACCCTTTTTAACATCATAACCGGAACGTACAAACCGAGCAAAGGGAAGGTATTCTTCAAAGGGAAGGAGATAACCGGATTAAAGCCTTGTGATCTGTGTCGTATCGGTATGGGACGCTCTTTTCAGATTACCAGTACATTCAACCGGTTGACAGCTTTTCAGAATATTCGCTTGGCCATTCTTTCCAAGCGGGGTGTCCGGTTCAATCTGCTCCGCAAGGTGGATAAGATAGAAGAAATTACCCGGGAGACGGAAGAGGTCTTAAAACGGATCAATCTAATTGGGGAAAGAAATTTTCCCGCCGGTGCTTTGTCATACGGTAAGCATCGTGCCCTGGAGATCAGCTTGGCTATGGCGACGGACCCGGAGTTGGTCCTTCTGGACGAGTTTGCGGCCGGTATGTCCCGTGATGAGACCCATAATGCCGTGGCGCTGATCAGAAAACTGACAGAGGGTAAAACGGTGGTCATTATCGAGCATGATATGGATGTGGTGTTTTCCCTGGCGGATCGTATTACCGTTCTTCACTACGGGCGGATTCTGGCAACGGGAACGCCGGATGAGATTCGGCGGAACCAGGAAGTAAAAGACGCCTATTTGGGAGACCTTGAAGTTTAATGCATGATATGCACGACGTCCTTTTATATGAGGTGAGAGAAGATGTTATTGGAAGTTGAAGATCTGAATACTTACTACGGCGCGAGCCATGTATTGCAGGGTATATCCCTGAATGTTGCCGAGGGCGAATTGGTTGCCCTTTTGGGCAGGAACGGTAT
>DLME01000275.1:2733-5597 GCA_002479215.1 Syntrophaceae bacterium UBA7544 | reverse complement strand
GCCTCCTCCTAGCCGCCTCGATATCATCTTTGATTTAGAAATGGTATTAGTCCTCTGGATATCTTCTTGTTATGATATTTTTCTTGTGATAGTGATTTCCCTAATTTGAATTCTGCACAATAAAGGGTTTTATTATGAAGATCGCGATATTAAACGGTTCGCCAAAGGGACAAATCAGCGTTACTATGCAATATGTCCATTTTCTCGAACAAAAATTTCCCGCTGTTGAATTCAAGATTTTTGATATAGCCCTGAAAATTAAAAAACTGGAAAAAGATAACAAAACTTTTCAGGAAATTATCGGGGAAATATCCGCTGCCGACGCCGTCCTTTGGGCGTTCCCCCTTTATTTTTTCCTTGTTTGTTCGCAGTATAAAAGATTTATCGAATTGATTTTTGAAAGAAATGAAACTGCGGCTTTCCGTGGGAAACCGGCTGCGAGCCTTTCTACATCCATCAACTTTTTTGATCATGCCGCCCACAATTATATCAATGCTATCTGCGACGATTTGAAAATGAAATATTTTGGACCCTATTCGGCGGAAATGAGTGATCTGCATAAATCCCGAGAAAGGCAAAGGCTGAAAACTTTTGGTGAGTTATTCATCAAAGCGATCAAAGAGGGCATCCCTGCGATAAAAAATTATAAACCGCTGATCGCGCAGGGAACTGTTTATAAACCGGCCAAGCTTATGTCTGTGGAGACCAACGGCAAAAAAGTATTAATTGCCGTTGATGATATGAGCAAAAGTCCTAATCTCCGTAAGATGGTGGAAAATTTACAAAAAACTTTTTTCCCCGCCGCCGAATTAGTGCAACTTAAAGATATTGATATTAAAGGCGGCTGCCTGGGCTGTATGCAATGCGGTATGGACAATGTCTGCGTTTACGAAGGTAAAGACGGATTCATTGATTTTTTCAACCAGAAAATAAAAACGGCCGATGTTTTATTCTTTGCCGGCTCCATTCATGACCGATATCTTTCGTCGTTATGGAAATGCTTTTTTGACCGCAGCTTTTTCAATGGCCATATACCGGTTCTACGGGATAAACAAATCGGTTATGTTATTTCCGGGCCGTTCACTCAAATTTATAATTTGCGTGAAATTTTGGAAGCTCATGTAGGAATGCAGGACTCCAATCTTGTCGGATTTGTCAGCGACGATATGGGTAGCTCGGCAGAAATTAATGCCGCTCTGCAAATCGTAGCTTCCAACGCGGTTATGTACAGTAAACTGGCCTACATAAAACCGAGAACGTTTTATCAGGTTGCGGGTAAAAAGTTATTTCGGGATGCCGTTTGGAGCAGACTGCGCATAGTTTTTCAGGCTGATCACAAATATTACAAAAAACATGGCTTTTATAATTTCCCCCAAAAGAACTACAAATGGCGGCTGATTAACAGCAGCATAGTTCTGCTTACAAAAATTCCGTTTATCCGCCACGAGTTTATCAAACGAATGAAAGTGGAAATGATTAGGCCTTTTAACAATGTTTTAAAAAAACGGGTATAAATGCCATTCATAGTTCAAAGGACATTTTACCCGCCGCATAGTCAACCAGACAAATAATTGGTGGTTGATATATTTCGATGAAAAAAAGGAGGAGATGATGAATATCAAGGAAGTGGTTGCGCTAATAACAGGCGGAGTGTCGGGATTGGGAGAAGCCACTGTCATCGAATTGGTTAAAAGTGGCGCCAAGGTAGCCATAGTTGATGTCGATTCGGTCAGGGGCGAAAAGCTTGCGGCCGGGTTAAGAGCTAACGCGATATTTATAAAAGCCGACGTGACCAATGAGGCCGAAATTCAGCAGGCAATCAAGAAGACTGTGGAAGCATTCGGCAAAATAAATGTTGCCGTCAATTGTGCGGGTGTAGCCAATCCGGGCAAGATTATAAGCAAGAAAGGCCCCCTGCCTTTGGATGCTTTCAATAAAGTAGTGCAAATAAATCTTGTAGGAACGCTCAATGTGCTCAGGTTGGTAGTTGAACAAATGATCAACAACACGCCCAATGAAGAAGGCGAAAAAGGTGTTATCGTTAATACAGCTTCAGTTGCCGCGTTTGACGGACAGATAGGACAGGCCGCATACAGCGGCTCTAAAGCCGGCATAGTGGGAATGACCCTGCCTATCGCCCGCGAATGCGCCGATTACGGAATAAGGGTGGCCGCCATTGCCCCGGGGCTTTTCGATACGCCGATGATGGCTGGCTTACCAACGGCGGTTAAAGAAGATTTAGCGAAGACGGTTCCCTTTCCACGGCGGCTGGGGAAACCCATTGAATATGCCAAGCTGACTATTCACATCATTGAAAACACAATGCTTAACGGCTGCTGTATCAGGTTGGACGGCGCTTTGCGCATGCCGCCTAAATGATACCAATTCGCTTGTAAGTTACCATCTTACAGGCGGTAATTACTGGTGAGGTAAGTTTTTGATTTGTTATGCGCTTCCCTGCGGGACGCGCCCCCGGTCTTTGGCTAACTTTGTTGGCAGAGCCTGCCCGGCGCATGCCGGGGAGCTTCCTCTTTGCCGCCGCTGATGCGGGACAGTTCAACTAATGAATCCCAGTTCACTGTGTTCCTGAAATTCGAGTTTCACTGCCGCCTCGTTATTGTTGAAACTCCAATTCCCAAAACGGAGCGCGGTGGAGTTGGTAAGTTGAACAATCCCGCGAAGCGGAGGGTATTACCCGTGATCCTTTGAAAGCGTAATGGTATTAATTCCAAATCAAAGCACTATCTTTGTTGGCAGCGCAGCCCGGCGCATGCCGGGTCGTCGGTTTCCTCGAATCGATTACACCTACAAACAAGCAAGCATGGTGGATAAATTTTTTAATGATTTGCGTTTGAAATGTTTGA
>DLME01000275.1:2328-2685 GCA_002479215.1 Syntrophaceae bacterium UBA7544 | reverse complement strand
TGCGTTTGAAATGTTTGATCAACGTGGCCATTACCGGCAACAGTCGCGCTATATCCGCCGTCCGGTTCATTGACTCGTTAGATAACTTCGTAGAAAAACTTGTGCTCATCAAATGCATAGCCAGCAAGAAGATAACGTTCGCCTTGAAAGCTCGTTTTAAATGAACTCACCATTGCCTTCAATTTTTTCATGACATCACGAACATCACTTTCTATAGCCTGCTGAAAGATCATTAACTTGTGATCTGCTTTTGCAATCAAGAGCTTCTCAAAATCCCAATCAATTTCATCAAAATTGGGGTTCCATTCGCATTCCATGACCAGTGGCATTTGCAAAAACTGGTCATCTTGCACTGGA
>DLME01000275.1:0-2271 GCA_002479215.1 Syntrophaceae bacterium UBA7544 | reverse complement strand
ACCAAATCAAAAAGCCACTCTCCGGTATCTGCTCCCGCGCATCCTGCGGCACTTACGCCATAGCCCTTCTGCTTTCCAAGGTTGCACAAGCCTTCCTTTATGCGACGTGTCCATTCGCGATCAGAAATGACGCCGGCCTGTTTGTCAGCAACCATTACACCTTCGAGTATACTGGCAATCTCGGTTTCAAGTTTGTCAATCATGTCATCCTCCTCTATACGTTTGTTCTTCGCTCGCGGTCTCTGTCCGCCGGTAGATCTTATGCACGTGCAGACTATTTAAGGTCATATACTTCAACTTACATCATATCATAATGCCTAACGGATCTGTAGGTTTTATTCTTGTTTATTTTTTAGCACAAAAGCAATTATTGGAATTGATATTCCTGCTAACACTAGTAAGTATAATCCAAATCCGATTGAAGCGGATGAACCTGACATAGCCATGGTCATACGGGTAATCTCTTGGGACATTGAAGAATTAAGATCAATAATTTCCCATATCCCAATTGCAGCAGCTATAATGCTTGGGATAATTGCAACATAAAGCAATCCGCCTTTTAGCGATTTTGTTTTGTCTTTAATTAAGCTAATTAAAAGTGTTATTGCAAATAAACCAAATGTAATCCAACCGTCTCCCCCCTTAGTACCATCAATTGTGGTACCCTCAAATGTTCCCAAAATTGATCCCATTTTTATCCAAGGCATAAAAGTGGCAATCATTCCAAGTCCTGCTGCAATTAAAATTCCAATTCGTTGTTTGTTCATTCTAATCCCCTTTGTTGTTTTTATTAGTTTTTCCCCTAACTCTTTCGCTTTTCGGTGATGTAGACAAAAAGAGAATAAAGATTAATAATAAAACTTTTAGTTTCTTATTAATAGCGCTTCTTTTCTTTTAAAAGAATTTACTAATTTCTGTGTTAATTTATTTATTCCCATGGTTTTTTCTTATCTAGTTCTGTCTCTGAAAATTTTTTATTATCATTAAGCACTTTATATCTACCTCGTGTAATTAGCCATGCAGGGAAACCAATAATCCATAATAGTAATGTTACCCAAAACCATGCTCCAGCACCAAGGTTAAAAAATCCAGTAATTCTTCCCTTTTCAGCTCCAAGTTTTTTAGCATCGTAATAAACCCAAACAGCTGTTCCAATTATAATTAAAATAAACCACATAGACAATCCTCCTTATTGATACTAGTGGTAGATTTGCCAGTTTTGATAAAATGTTGATTGTTCCATAAGTGTACTATAAAAACCGTCCCCAATATTTAAACGGTATTTATCATAAATTATGTGGCTGGTACTATCTACTTACTTAATCTATCGGATATAACTACTGAATCTATGATTCACTGTGTTTGAAGTTTTATTTATTTTTACAATAAAATAGAATAATTCTTGCACGATCTTTCTAATAATTTCTTCTAGCAGGTTGACCCATCATAATCCCCCAGCCACCATTCACCTTTACTAAGTAAACATAACCTTTACTTAATTCGTTTAAATCGGAAAGTTTCTGAAGTTCAAATGATATCGGTTTTACTATATTAGCAAGTTCATTGTAGTTATACTTCCAAGTATATGTTACTTGAAAAGATGGGTCATCAGTATATTTAATAATATCGGTAACTCCAATATATTTTTTTTTGCATATTTCTGCCTTCCAGAAGTCATCCTTATCTTGAGTAAAAATATTTTTCCCTTTTTCGGTTAGTGTTACAGTTACCATTTCTCCTTTATCATACCAACACTCATCACCAGAAGTTTTTATAAATGTTTTGTCTATATTTATATAACCGGACTGCGATAATTTATCAAATACCGGAAGTTTATTTTCAAAAGAGAACCATTCATGATCGACATATTTGCTCGGAGGTGCGCAATTTTTGTGATGAGGACCTGCCTTTAAGAAAAAATAAATTTGTTCATTAAATGTTTTATTAAATTCCTCAGACTGAGTGATTACTTTTTCCGCTTCATTTTTTGTAGGTTCATAACTGCAGCTGGACATGAACGTTATTACTAACATAATGCAAACAACAAATAAAATCCTGCTTAAGAGTCTTGAAAACTTACCAACCATGATATGTCCTCCTGTATTGAGCTCGCAATGATTATTGATTTTACCTTTGTCGTTTTACAGTCATTTTGTCACCTAACGTATTATTATACAAACTACGCTTTTTCAGATGAGATGAGTATCATAATAGCACTATTTACTTTTTTTAAAAGAGAAAAATACACAGCCTCATTGATAACGGATTGAA
>DLME01000278.1 GCA_002479215.1 Syntrophaceae bacterium UBA7544 | reverse complement strand
TAGTCGATACTCCAAATACAACTATACTGCGAGGATAAAAGAATTTGTCCATGGCAGATTACTCCTTTTACACGGCAACACTAAGTGATGTGTTGGTCTATTAAAAAAATGTCCCCCGATTACCAAGGGGGACATAAATATTAACAGGATTTTAATAATACCGCAATACTTTACCGGCCTTTGAAGTTGGGCGCTCTTTTTTCCAAAAATGCCCTAGAGCCTTCCTTAAAATCTTCCGTAAAGACAAGCGCTTTACTGGCCGCGCTTTCGATTTTCATGACGCCGTCACGAATATTCGCTTCTAATCCCAGCCTGACCGCTTTCATGATTTCTCTCTGCGCTACCGGAGCGCCCGCGGCAAGTCTCTTGGCCAGAGCTTTGGCCTCTTCCATAACCTTTTCTTTCGGCACAACCTTGTTGAGAAGGCCCAGCGCCAAGGCATCTCTTGCCGGCATAAAATCTCCCGTCAGCATAAGCTCAAGGGCTTTTGTTTTACCGATAAACCTGGGCAGACGCTGTGTTCCACCCCATCCCGGATTTAGCCCTAGCTTCACTTCGGGAAGTCCCAAAGTCGCGGCATCCGACATGATTCTAAGATGGCAGCAACACGCCAGTTCAAGACCACCGCCATACGCACCACCCTGTATCGCGGCAATAATGACCTTCGGATAATTCTCGATCTTGAAATAGATTTCATTGCCGTTGTATTGGGGCACTTTTCCGGCCTGTAGACCCGCGAATTCAGTAATATCGGCTCCAGCTGAAAAGAGTTTTTCTCCGCTGCCGGTGATAACGATGACCCGCACATTATCGTCCTTTTCACATTTATCAAGCAGGTCATTCAGATCTCTCAAGACACCCTGCCCCATTGAGTTTGCCGGCGGATGATTAATTGCCGCGACTACCACCATGCCGTCTTGTTCCACATTTAATTTCTCGTATTTAAAAGCCATTTTCTTTTTCCTTTCGGATTTATTTTTAAAAAATAGTCAGGCAGATATTCTTTAATGAGTAATTATAAAAAGGACACCCGCGTGTGTCAAGAGAAAACGGTTCCCCAAAAAAATCCTTGACAAACAGCACTCATTATCCTAAATACTACTAAAAAGATAGTTTATGTAGTATTAATTGGGTATTGGAATGAAACTGTCAACAAGATCACGGTATGGGGTACGGATGATGTCCGATTTGGCGGAAAATTTTGGTAAAAAACCCGTATTTTTAAAAGATATAGCTAAAAGAGAAGAGATTTCGGAAAAGTATTTGAGTATAATTGTAATTCCGCTTAGAGGCGCCGGCTTAATTCAATCAACACGGGGAGCACATGGCGGCTATACTTTGGCTAAACGTCCGGAGGAAATTTCGGTTCAAGATATTTTTGATGCCCTCGAAGGAAAAATTTGTTTAGTGGACTGTGTAGAGAATCCTAAAAAGTGCCCGCGGGTGGGAATTTGCCCGACAAGAGATATCTGGTCTGTTTTAGGCGAAAAGATCAGGGAAACACTAAACTCCGTTACGCTGGCTGACCTTGTTAAGACGCGCCGCGAAAAGGCGGGAAACAATATTATGAGCTATATTTAAACGAAAAATATATTAATATGAATCATTCCGATAACCTTATGAGGAAAAAAGTCCTTGTAGCCATGAGCGGCGGTGTGGATTCTTCTGTCGCCGCTTTGCTCCTCAAAGAGGATGGTTATGCCGTGACCGGTGTGACGATGTGTCTCGGCATCCGCGAGAACGGCGAGCGTACCCGCTGCTGCGGACTTGATGCCATAGACGATGCAAAGCATGTCTGCAATCAACTGCAAATTCCCCATTTTGTTTTCGACTTTGCCCAGGAGATGGAAGAATATGTTATAAATAAATTTACGGCGGAATATCAAAGAGGCAAAACACCGAACCCTTGCATCGACTGTAACCGTTACCTTAAATTCGGCATTCTTTTAGATAAAGCCCGCGGCATTGGTTTTGATTATTTAGCCACAGGCCATTACGCCCGCATTGAAAAGTGCGAAGACACATGGCATTTAATGCGTCCGAAAGACAGGATTAAAGATCAGACCTATTTTCTTTATCCGATTAAGACAGGTGATTTATCTTCAATACTTTTTCCTTTGGGCTCTTGGAGCAAGGAAGAAGTCCGCACCGTAGCCAAAAAGAAGGGACTGCATGTAGCGCAAAAAGCCGAAAGCCAGGATATTTGTTTTGTAACTCAAGGCGACTATAGGCAGTTTTTTCTGGAGAAGAATTTGTCCTCGGTCAAAGGCGATATTGTAGATATGGCGGGAAATATTTTAGGAAGGCATAGCGGCATTTTTTTTTACACCATTGGCCAGCGCAGCGGATTAGGAATCAGCTCAAAAACGCCGCTTTATGTGGTGGAGATCGATGCGAGAAAAAATCAGGTTATTGTCGGCGAAAAAAAAGCCCTGCAGGCAAAAGGACTGATTGCCGGCAATATTAATCTCCTGACCGGCGAATTGCCCATTGAGGTTGAAGCCAAGATTCGCTACCGGAAAAAACCGGCGCGCTGTAAAATTTCGGCAGAAGGTGAAAATTTAAAAGTTATTTTTAAAGAAACCCAGGAATCCATTACGCCGGGACAGGCTGTTGTTTTCTATGCTGGAGATGAAGTATTGGGCGGCGGCGTAATTGAGAAAGTTATTCGCAGTTTATAAGAGTCGCTATGGAAAATTTACAGGTAACTATTATTGATCATGGAGAAAAAAAATCAGCCCAGATGCCGGTAAGTGAAGAAGTGCCCTTGACGATAGAAGTGAACGGCAGAGAATTAGCAACGCTTCTTTGCAGTCCGGAACATCTGAAAAATCTGGTGACAGGATTTCTTTTTACTAATGGTCTTATCCAAAATTTATCTCAGCAGAAATCTTTAACAATAGATACGGAACGCTGGAAGGCAGGCGTAAAAATTGAGGGAGATGGTTTCGCGGACGATCTGATCTTTAAAAGAATTTATACATCCGGTTGCGGGAAAGGAGTGATTTTTCATAATCCTTTGGACCTAATAAACCGGGTTAAAATCGGCAGCGACTTTAATGTCAAAAGCGAGGTTATCAGAGAATTTATGAAGATATTTCAGAAACAATCGCCGGAACACCAATTGACTCATGGCATCCATAGCGCCGCTTTGGCGTCACGCGATAAAATTATCATTCCCCGCGATGACATCGGACGGCACAACGCCATGGATAAAGTAATTGGAGAAGCCCTTTATACTAATATCGGTTTTACGGACAAAATTCTTTTAACGAGTGGGAGAATTTCATCGAAGATCCTGTCGAAGGCTCTCCGATGCCGGATGCCGGTTTTAGCCGCAATCGGCGCTCCGACCAATCAGGCTGTTTTGCTGGCGAGACAAGTCGGACTTACTATCGTCGGTTTGGTAAGGGGGGGCTAAA
>DLME01000077.1 GCA_002479215.1 Syntrophaceae bacterium UBA7544 | reverse complement strand
CGTAATGAGACTCAAACTTTAAAAGCATAGCACATTAAAGTTTGTTAGTCGAATTAATGACACTCGCTAAGAACGAGCATAGCGAAGTTCGAAGCGCAAGTGGAATTATCCTTTATGCAAAGCATAACGTGGTATCCAATAACCAAAGGCTATTGGAAATTATCCCACGTGCAAAGCTAAGTGGGACTATATTGTGATACGCAACCGCTTGCTTTGGGGTTCATACCCGTGATTTCTTCTTCAATGTATTATAAAGATCAAAAGCCTTGGCCGGAGTCTCGTTGTCATGGACGACAGCCCGCACTGCTTTAATCATGGCAATCGGCGCTTCCGACTGGAAAATGTTACGCCCCATATCGACACCGGCGGCGCCTCTCTTAATCGCGTTATAGGCCATAGTCAGGGCGTCAAGTTCGGGTATCTTCTTGCCACCGGCCATCACGATAGGCACAGGGCAGGATGCAGTGACGGTCTCGAAACCTTCATCTACATAGTAAGTTTTGATATAGTGGGCGCCAAGCTCCGCGCATATCCTACAAGCCAGCCGGAAGTACTTAGCATCCCGGGCCATATCCTTGCCTACCGCAGTCACGGCGAGAGTCGGAATGCCGTAACGGGTACCGATATCAACCATTCTTGTCATGTTGATGATCGACTCCCTTTCGTGCTCACCGCCGATAAAGACCTGAACAGCCATGGCGCAGACATTCAAACGGATGGATTCTTCGATATCAACCGCAATATCTTCATTGGATAGCTCTTGGAGAATGCTGGCTCCTCCGGAAACCCGAAGCACAATGGATTGAGAAGTGGAAGGCGGTATAACGCTGCGGAGAATTCCCCGAGTCAGCATCAGGGTATCCGCATAAGGCACTAAAGGAAGAATATTGATATCAACTCGTTCCAAACCGGTGGTGGGTCCCTGGAAATAACCGTGATCGATGGCCAGCATAACCGTTCGGCCGGAGACGGGATTAAATATCCGCGCCAGCCTGTTTTTCATCCCCCAATCCAGGGAATTCGAACCTTTGAGGAAAAACCCCTCTGTCTTTTGCGGTTTGTCCGCATAAAACATTTTGGCTTCTTTGGTTCCATCTATGTCCGGCATCTTTTGTGTTCTCCTTTAGTATTGAATTGAACAGCAAATATTATTTTGATGCAACGTATTTTTCGATGGCTTCAATTTCAGAATATCTTTTCTTTTTATCATCATCATCACCAATCTTTTCTGCTAATTGTACCAGTCGTTCTTTAATTTTATTTCCAAAAGATGGATTTATGCTGGTAACTTTAATAGAACCATCAGTCATACCTGGTGACCCAGAAATGACATCAGCTGCTCTCGACGCGACATAATATGCAAAAAAGTAGTCGGCTGTTCCGATTTTGGTTACAGAGATAAACTCTTCCATGTTAAGCTTAAATTCTTTGTTTTTTGCAAGTCCCAATTGAAGAACATAAAGAAAGTAAAGCCCATAAACTGAAGAATAGATTAAATAATGTTCGAGCATTTTTTGAGGAAGCGTTGATGGTTCACTCTGTTTCTTCGATTCTGTTGAAGATGCTTGTTCAGCATATTCTTTTATGAGCCTTTGAGTTTCCTCTACCTTTCCTTGCACTGATATCAAGTGCGTTGGCAAAATTTCAACCTGTTGTGAAATCTTGTCACTGGCGGAACTTACTAGACTCGCTGATTGTGCGATTTGCTGGGATAAATTATTAAGCACGGCGACGTTCTGGGAATTTGACGAATTTGAATAGAAAGAATAGATGATCGCTAAGATTGCGAGTAGTAAAGAGGACATAGTCAATGCAAATGAAAAATATTGAACAAGTGACGGTATGTCACCCCATTTAACAGAAAGGAGAACTACGATTGTAGCGATCAAGATAAAAAGTATGTAAAAGGCATGTATTTTGTATTTTGTTTCCATATAGTTTTCCCCCTTTAATAAACCTGTGACATTTATTTTTAAGGTGCTCAACATTATTGGCATGACGTCTTTTACAGTAAGTAATCCAAAATTATTGACTCAAAGAAAAAGAGTTTCTATTAGTAAATTGGTGGGCGATGCGAGACTCGAACTCGCGGCATCTAGCTTCGGAGGCTAGCACTCTATCCATCTGAGCTAATCGCCCTTGTAACAGCATATTCTAGTACAGCATATATAAAAATTCAGCCTAAAATTTAACTACTGCCTTGTCTTTTTGAGGTATGGTCCTTCCCCAGATAGAAATTGATCCAGGATGAGGTTTGATAAAGATCCCAGTTGCAGGGCGGAACAATGCCATTATCGAGTTGCAATTCCTCCCCGTGTTTCTTCAACCGGGCATAGGCCCGGACATAGACGCACTGCTTCTTTCCGGGATAGACTTCGCACCATCCCTCGAAGCTCCCGCCGCAGGCCCCGTTGCGCTGGTTCTTCGGGCATTGCGACATCGGGCAGAGGTAGGCCACATCGATGAGGGCGCAGTCCCCACAGTCCTTGCAGTCAAAGAGCACGACCTTGGTCCAGTGTTCCAGTTTGTGAAAAATGCCCTCCATCTTTGTCCCTGTCACTCTGCCGCTCAGTCTCTTCATGACGCCGTAAAGTTTCTTTTCCGGTTCAAACAGAAGTTTATGAGAGAGCCTAGATACCCCATAGGAACATTCGACTTGAGCATCGAGCGGCCGAAACTGTCGTTGGGTCGGTTTCTCCCGGTTGAGGCCCGTAGCCGGATCGAACTCGAAGTAATAAAAACCGTTGGGAAGGGGATAGTCGAAGTACCGGACCAAGTTGGTCCATTGGGAAGTGAGCTCTTCTCCCTGCCGGATAATCTCTTCCACCTGTTCATATTTGATATCGTGCCCGCCGATATGGACCCCGCTGTAGCCCATCCCCTTCAGGATTGCGTACATCCGGGCGGCGCGCAGGATTCTGGCTCCTTCTCCCTTATCGGGATCGCTTCGCTCCCGATCCAACTCCGCCAAGAGTTTATCCGTAACGACGGAGCCGGGCAGTTCGTTGCGGTTCATCATTTTAGCCGCACCGTACGGAAGGATATAAATGTTTCCCATAAGCGGAATGTTAAGACCGCTGAGTTGCATAAAGAGGAAGACTTCATGAAATTTTCGGGCATCGTATCCCAGTTGCGTAATGATGAATTGAGCACCGGCAGCGATCTTCTTTTTCAGTTTGTAATACTGGACCATCTGCTCTGCTTCGGTCGCCTTAAAGGGAGAAACGACAGCTCCGGGGAAAAAATCGCTGGGTTGGTGATGGACATCACCTTTGAGCCCGGGATATGTAAGCCCCCGGTTCATGTCCGATATCAGTTGCAGGGTGTGGATTGGATCCAGGTCAAAGACCGGAGCAGGTTTCCCCAGGTAGCCCGACACTGGGTAATCGCCGCTCATGACCAGGAGGTTTCTGACCCCTGCCCGATCCAGGGCATAAAGTTGGCTTTCGATTTGATTGCGGTTCTTGTCTTTGCAGGTAAAATGGACGAGGGGCTCGATGCCCAGTTTCAGAATTTCGCTGCCTATGAAATCGGCAGACATAGCCGGGGTTCCCCCCGGATTGTCTGTAACGGTGAGGGCAGAGATCTTTCCCCCGTGAGAGGCCTGTTTGGCCAGGGCCAGGGCCTTTTCCTGGGCCGCTTCTCTTGCACCTCTTCCCGGCACCAGTTCCCAGGTGACCGGAAAAATGGAGGGATTCAATAAAGCCTCTTTAAAACGATTTTCCCGCATAGATATCCTTGGCCACTCCTTGATTCTCTGCGGGAAAATGGCATTATAAAAAGTACTTGTCAATATCTTTTCTATCTAGCGGTTGCAGTTCCTGAATAAATTTGCTATTTTAAGGCATGATGAATAAAGCAAAAAAGCTTTTAAAGAAAATTATTTATTGTCTGACTATTACAGTACTGGCCTTGATATACAGTAATTGTTATGCGTCCGTAGAAATATCGAATGTTCGTTACTGGACAGCGCCTGATCATACGAGAATTGTTCTGGATGTGGATAAAGAAACAGTTTGTGATGTTAAGGAAAGCGAAAACCTGCTTGTTTTAAATTTTAAGGATGCCTCCTTAAATAAATCGATACCGAGTGAAATCATCTTAAATAAACCGGGGATTAAAAAGCTTGTTTTTTATCATATTGATAAAGGCGGTGTAAAAATTGAATTAATTTTGGATAAATACCGGAAAGCGGAGGTCTTTAAGTTAAAAAAGTTTCAGGATAGACCTGACCGGGTTGTCGTGGATATATTTTTGCAGGTAGCTCCTGTGGAAGAAATTGCCGAAGAGCAGATGCCGATGCTGAAGCAGAAAAAAATTATTGTAATTGATCCCGGGCATGGCGGTGATGATCCGGGTGCTGTAGCCAGGAAGGGGGTTTATGAAAAAAATATTGTACTTTCGATCAGCCGCGAAATTAAAAAAGAAATTAATAAAATGCCGGGGTACCGCGCGGTCTTAACACGTGAAGGAGACTATTACGTCTCTTTTAACAAGAGGCTGAAAATAGCCAAGAATTTAGATGCCAGCCTGTTTATCAGCGTCCATGCGGATGCCGCCAGAAACCGTAAAGCCAAAGGCAGCTCGGTGTACTGTCTATCAACCAGCGGCGCCAGCAATGAAGCCGCCAAACTATTGGCTAATAATGAAAACTTGTCGGATATAATTGGCGGTGTGCCCAATGGCGAGGGCAAGAATGAATCCGGCCTGATTATTCTGAACATGTTTCAAACAAATACAATTAATTTGTCGAGAACTTATGCCGATACTTTAATGAATCATCTCAACAGCATTAATTCTTTAAAATATAAAAGCGTTCAGGAAGCGCCTTTTAATGTATTGAAGTTGCCCGATATCCCGGCAGTTTTAATCGAGACGGCATACATATCAAATCCGCAGGAAGAAAATTTGTTAAGAAGCCGCAATTTTCAGAAGAAACTGGCAGTAGCTGTTGCCTCTTCAGTGAAAGAGTATTTATCCGGGACTGCTTCCATCAGTCCAAGCAATGATGCACTAAAGAATAACTATGAAATTAATGACGCGGTTGAAAAACAAGCGGTAAGAAAAAATAAAGAGATAACTACAATCTATTACGAAATAAAACGTGGTGATACGCTTCATTCCGTGGCACAGCATTGTAATACAAAAGTCGCCGTTCTCTTAAAGCTCAATAACTTGAAATTAAAAGATCAGCTTTTTGTCGGCCGGAAAATATTGGTGCCGGCGAATAAAACAGGCGATAATGAATTTGCCGCATCAAGTCAAAAGAACAAATATAGCAATCGGAAAAAGCCTTCCAGGATTTATAAGGTGCAAAAAGGAGACACTATTTTTTCTTTGGCCAAACAAAATTCCATAACGGTTCAAGAATTATGTAAACTCAATAATATGAAGAGTAGTAGTCCCTTATTATATGGGCAAAAAATAAAGCTGCCTTAAATTGAAATTATTTATTAGGAACGCAGGCGAGCATATCTTGCAGCTTAATTTCGGGATGATGGTAGCGTTTTTTCTCTGTAGTATTTTTGCCGTATTGAATTGCTTCTTCCGGACACCATTGGAGACAGGCAAAACATTGTTCGCAATGGTGCTGCCAGGCAGGCTTGCCTTCGCTCATCAATATATTTTGCACCGGGCAGATTTTTTCGCATATCAGGCAGCCGGTACATTTAGCGTCAGCCCAAAACGATTTATCCATTTTTGGTATTTGCGGAAAAGACATTCGATATAATGCCGAAAACAAAATATTTTGCCATAATGGGCCCTTGTCAGGATTTCTTGCTTCTTTAGCTTTGATAATAGCTGAAATAAGGCCGATTTTTTTGAGGGCTTCGTTGGATTTTTTTTGCTGCTTTTCTTGTGCAGGAGCACCTACCCAGGGTATATAATTACTGGGTAAGTTGATGGAGAATCCCGCGGAAAGATTAAGACCCCTTGCCTGCATCATTTTCTTCAGTTGAAGCAAAGTGGCGGCAACCTGACCGGCATTAGCCGCTATCGCGAAATAATAATTTGCCGGTTTCACTTCCAAACGGTTGACAAAATCAATGACCAGCGAAGGCATACCCCAAATGTGTACGGGAAAGACAAGGCCGATATTTTCCGCTTGCGGGTGAATTGATCCTTGGCCTGTAAGTGTCAGGGGATAAAGTTCAGTGTTTCCTAACTGCTCGGAGAGCTTTCTCGCCGTCCATAAAGAATTGCCTGTTCCGGTATAAAAATAAATTACAGTTTTCATTTGTTTTTCTTAAGGAGTAAGTTGCAAAGCCCGATTGTAAACGCTTTCCGAAAATCCATATACTTGAGTTCTGTTGATAATTGCAAAGGGGACATCTACGCTGTCATCTATTTCCTTTCTTTGCGCCACAGCGTCCTTATCTTTATCCATATTGTATTCTTTAAAAGGAATTTTTTTGGATTTTAGGAATTCGCGCGCCTTATCGCAATCTTTGCATTCATCTTTGGTATAAAGAATTACTTCCGGATTCTTATTCTTTTTTGATTTGGAATCTTTAAAAGGTGTTCCTTGCTCCTCCTCGCCTTGCTGTGTGGAGGTATTATCATCTTGATATTTGTGAACTTCAACATTCTTGGAGGATTTGTCGGGAGGCGGATAGTCTGTTATATGAACAGCTCCAGTTTCATCTTCCCATTTATAAAAATCGGCGTTTGCTGTTCCATAAAAAAAGAAAACCAATGTCATCAAAAACAGTAGATATTTTGTCATGAATGCCTCCCATCCTTAAACATAAAGTCACTCCAGAAACCTATTCGGTGGAAAAAACATATTAAATTATTTAATAAAAATAGCTTAAAAGTCTCAATATTTTCAATTTAAAGTAAATTGCAAGAATTACATTTTATATTCTGTATTATATTCTACTGGATTTGTTTATAAATTGCAATTTAATACATTGATTTTTATTATATAACGGTTATCTTAAACAGAGAAATGTCTAGCAAGGAGTTATTATGTTTGGTCGTTCAGTAAGACTTTTTAACATTTTAGGATTTGAAATTAAAATTGATATCAGCTGGCTGATTTTAGCAGCTCTGGTAACCTGGTCGCTGGCCAGCGGTCTATTTCCTGAATATTACAAAGATCTCCCCCGTGCATCTTACTGGTGGATGGGTGTAGCTGGCGCGGCAGGACTTTTTCTTTCTATTGTTTTTCATGAATTAGCTCATTCTCTTGTAGCCAGAAATTTCGGTATTTCCATGAAGGGTATAACTTTGTTTATTTTTGGCGGTGTCGCCGAAATGGAAGATGATCCGCCTAACCCCAGAACTGAATTTTTCATGGCTATCGTCGGACCTTTGTCAAGCGCGGCTATTAGTTTATTTTTGTTTTTGATAATATTTTGGGGAAAGGAAAGAGGCTGGCCGGTGACAATCAACGGAGTGTTGGCTTATCTGGCTTGGCTAAATATTGTTCTGGCAGTTTTTAATTTACTGCCTGCTTTTCCTTTGGATGGCGGAAGAGTATTGCGTTCGGCATTGTGGAGTTGGAAAAAAAATTTACGTTGGGCAACGGCAATCGCCGCGAAAGTGGGGTCAGGCTTAGGAATTTCATTAATAATCCTCGGAGTAATTTCCCTATTCATGGGCAATTTTGTCGGTGGCCTGTGGTGGTTTATGATCGGATTATTCATGCGGTCCACCGCGCAAAGATCCTATCAGCAACTTTTAGCGCGCGGTCTTTTTCACGCCAAAAAAGTAAAAGACCTGATGGTAAGGAATCCTCTGACGGTGCCGCGTTCTATATCGCTTACGGAATTCGTTAATGAGTATGTATATAAACACCATTTCCAGATGTACCCGGTACTTTCATTGGGGAGATTGACCGGCTGTATTTCCGTGAACCAAGTGGCGGCGACGCCGCGCGAAGAATGGTCGACGCAAACGGTAGGGGCTATTGCCTTGCCTTGCAATGAAGAGACAACGGTCGGGCCGGAGGACGACGCCAACAAAGCATTGGAAGTTATGAACCGGACAGGTAATAGTCGGTTGATGGTTGTCGATGGGGATCAGCTTGTGGGCATTATCGCGCTTAAGGATATGCTGACACTTTTGTCCCTGAAAATGGAACTAAACGATTTAGAAAAAAGCAGTTAAGCGGAGGAAATATTATGATTTGTAATGTAGGGAAGACGGATAAAATTATTCGTTGGATTATTGGTATTGTAATAGCTGTCCTTGGTTTATATTATAAGAGCTGGTGGGGACTTTTGGCTATCATTCCAATAGCAACGGCGATCTTCGGTTTTTGTACTCTTTACATCCCTTTCAAGATTAATACCTGTAAGAAGGGATAGTAAAAGATTGCTCAATCCCGCGATGATAAGAATAAGTTGCATGTAAGGCAACTGGGAGGTGATCAGCCAACGAATATTTATGGCTGGGCCTGATGGCGGGGATAAAAGTATTTTGCCGTGTAGTTTTTACGAGGGAATTTAATATACGGCCTGATTTTCTGGTTGATGTTTTTGCCGGTACCGTCATAGTTGAGGGTGACAACGGGAATCCCAGTGTATTCTTCAATGCGCGGCGCCATTGCCTCTGTAATCAGGCCGGCACAGCAAAAAGCGGGATTGGTCTGCACGAACAAAGATATATCGGGGTAATGGCGAACCAGCGCAGCAATTTTGAGCAGGTTGTCGGCTGATTCTCCGCACTGTTGTACTTTTACATTGAACACGTCATATATTTCTTTGTAATGAATATCAGTTCCGAGAGAAGGCTCATTGAGCAGCTCGTTAAACAATTTATAATAGCTTTTTTCCAATTGATTCACTAGAGCGATCAGGGTTTTGGTATAGATGACATCGAGGAATTCTCCTTCCAGAAACCAGCGCCGCATATAAGGATTGGCGATAATTTTAGCGAATTCATTAAAGGGAGTGGTTATCACTTCGCCGCCGTATTCTTCGATGCAATGAATCAGGTTTTGATTGAAGATGTCATTATCCCGGGCGTACAAATCGCCGAAGATCGCAACCTTAGGGCGTTTTTCGGGAAGTGTTTCAATCTTTTTAAAAAGGCTCATAACTTTGGCCACGTCATCATCCTTGTTTCTTCCGCCCAGCAAGGTATTATAGAGAATATTCAGTGACTGGGCCATAACTTTGTCCGTCATTCCCTTTTCTTTTTCATAAGGCCTTATCTTACAGCCGATTTTTCGCAGCATTCCGCCGAACATGTACGCAAAGTAAGCTTCGATTGACGCCTGGATGGATATATCTTCCATAGATATCTCTCCGACATAAACTTCCACCTTCTCTAAGCCGTTGCCGGTTGATTCCATGATACCCTTGATCAACTGAGGAAACATTCTGATGTTGCAGGCAACATGGCTTTCAAAGCACCAGACAGCAGTTTGCGCGGGATCAAGAATGTTTTCTTCAATATAATCCATGTAGCTCTGCGCGATGAGATTAACAGGAAGGCATTGTCCCGTATTTGTCCGCAGACCGCGTTGAATTACTTTTTCGGTCAGCGGCGCCAAGCGCGCGTCGATTCCCTCTTTAATAAATACGGCTTCTATTAATTTTGAGTTGAGCGGATCAAAATCGGGGAAAAGCAATGTCTTATTTTTTATTCTATTTACACTCTCGGAATTAAGGGGCAGCACGCGGGAGGAAACCAGGCGAAGAGTTTTATTTTTGTCGTGATTACGAAACGACCTTACGGCAGCCTCAATACGGGTTTCGTAACCGACATTGGAATCATGCTCATCGAGCTCCAGGATCAGATAGGGTTTACCGTATTTGTCCATGATGCGTTTAAAATATTCAATAGTGAATGAATCGGGACCGCATTTAAACGATGTTACATAAACCGGATAAAGCCCCGGTGTGTGTGCTGCATAAAGAGCGGCCTTTAAAATTATGGCCGCATAGTTCCAATGTAATCTTTTAAGCAACGGATCAATCTCGGATAAATCATTGTTATCGATGGGCAGCATATCCTGATAGAAAGCTTTGATATTGAGATTGCTTAAAATGTCCGGTATCCCTTTATTCATTGTATTTTGTAACAACGAATATGGCCTGCCGAGTAGTGCCACGCTTATATCATCACTGCGGGGCATTTCGCGTTCGTAAATATTGATTATATTTTCGAGGCCTTCGTTATAAAACGAAAGTGCTGCTTCATAGGCGTTATAAATTTCCCAGTAGCTGGCTTTTAAAATAGGTTTCAATAATGAGAACATTTCGATCCGTGATTGGAAGGAATGATGGTCGATAACGGGCATTATTGCTTTATTTTTTAAATGCAGGCTTTTGATGCCGGCGGCGAGAGTCGCCGCGAACTGTGTATAGTAGCAGTAATATCTGTAAGCTTCTTCTTTTGGCTTTGTTGCTTCCAGATAGATGGGAAGAAAAACATAATCGCATTTATCGACAAGATTTTGCACATGGCCGAAAAACGCATTCATCGGGGCACAGAATTCAGCTCCGGAAATTTTTTTACCGGACTTAACTGCGTTTTTGAAATTATCATCTGTTATTGTTTCCACGTCGAGTGTGGCGAAAAAATGTTTCCATAGAGGCATTTCTTCGGCTAGATAAAGCGCGTTCGGAATGCCTATCTTTACCGGCTTCTTGAACGGAGACTGCTTTTTTGTTGTGAGGAAAACTTTGTTTCTTTCTTTGATCAACTCATAGTGACGTTTTGCCGGTCCGACATAATGTTTCGTGTCGTAATCGCGTCCGCAAAGAAATCCAAAAGCGACTGTTTCCCCCTGTACGGCTACCTTGTTTATTTTGCAGTTATTATGACAGAGCTCGCAAATTTCATTTTCCACAGGAATTGATTTTTTATAAAGCGACAAGCCGCGAAATTCCGAATTCTTTACAGCATTTTCTGCAAGGATCAAAGCGCTTCCCAGAGCCCCCGTCAAATGGCAGAACTGAGAAACGAATATTGGTTTTTTCAAACGGTGTTCAAAGGCGGCAATGAGCGCCTTATTGCGGGCTGTCGCGCCCTGAAAACAAATCCTCTCACCGATATTGGCTTCCACGGCAACCTTAGCCAGATAGTTTTCGCAAACCGAATGCAATACGCTGGCGAGCACTTCGTCAACGGAATATCCTTCAGTGAGATAATTGTTGATGTCGCGTTCCATAAAAACTGTGCAACGGTCGCTGGAAATCGGGGCGGGCGTATTGATAGCTCTTTCGGCATATTCGGTAAGCGGCACATCCAGCTTTATTGCTTGCTCTTCGATAAAACTGCCTGTTCCCGCGGCGCAGACATTATTCATGACCGAGGAGGTGACCATACCGTTTTTCATGGTGGTGAATTTAGAATCCTGTCCGCCGATTTCAATGATGGTGTCAGCGAGATTATCGAGTTCATAGGCGGCGCGGGCATGAGCGGTGATCTCATCAATGACCAAGTCTGCTTTGATAATGCGGCCGATAAATTTACGTCCCGATCCGGTAGTGCCGACACCGAGAAAAATAAAATTACAATCGTTTTTTCGGCTGATATTTTCGATAGCCTCCAATAGAGCCTGCATCGCTTGCACCGGTTGGCCGGAAGTAAGTGTGTAAATGCCGATGAGCACGTCGTTATTTTCGTTGATTAAAACTGCTTTGGTACTGGTGGAACCTATATCTATACCGAGATATACTTCCTGTTTGTTTTTTAACTGTGCATAAACATTTACCTCAATGGCCACATGATTGTTTTTCGGTGCATAGAGATAACTCTCAGCGCTTTTAAATTCAGGATATTTCGACAGCGACAACCGCAGGGGCGGGTAGCTATAGTGCTTTTCTTTCTGCTCTTTTTGGAAAAGATCATCCCATCCGTTTATTGCCAACTGCTGAGGAGTTGATTCCTCCAAATAAAGAAGCGCGGCGCCGATTGCTCCGTAAAGATGGCTATGTTCATCGATAATGGGCTCTGTCTGTAAAAGATTGCGGAAATGTTTAACTACGGCCTGATTCATGGAAACACCGCCGGCAAGTATCAACGGAGTTTTGATGTTTTGATCGGGCATTAATGTGTCGATGACATTTTTGGCGAGCCCCTCGCAGAGACCGTCGCTGATCTGGCTTATGGAATAACCTTCCTGCTGGGCGTGGATCAGGTCGGTCTTGGCAAATACGGCGCAGCGCGTCGCGATTTTTGGTGAAGTTTCATGGTTGCAGAAGGCAATGGAACTCAGTGTATCGATACTCTTGAGGTTGAGCCGTTTGGCCTGCTGATCGAGAAAACTGCCGGTCCCGGCCGCGCAGGAGGAGTTGGAGCGGTAGCGTTCATAATCGCCCTGATCAGTAAACGTAATAAGGCCGAAATTCTCACCACCGACAAACAGGATGCTGCCCACTTCCCGGTGATACTTTTTTACCGCGGCAATAATAGAAATCTGCATGTCGTAACGGGAAACACCGGTTAAAATTTCGGGACCGGAAAGGGTCATGGCCATTCCGCCCACCCGGTGAATATCAATACTATCGAGCATAGAGTGTAGGGTTTCACTGATTGCCCCTTGATGAAACTGATAAGAAGAGTTAATCACCGTTCCGTTCTCATCAAGGATGACCACCGAAAGAGCGACCGAACCGATATCTATTCCCACAATGTGCAGCATAAATTTGATACCTCTGATTTTTAGAGGAAAATCATGCCGCTTTTCTCATCACTCGTCAACTGTGAACTTTGGGCATGATCAAGCGCAAATTAATGTTTCTGTTGCTTAATGCTGCCTGTTTATTGATTAAAAAAATATTGTCAGTTGTCTCATTTAAAGAACAGGTGATCTGAATTTATTACCACTTGATCTTATGTAAAATTTTTATCAGGAAGCTTTTGTTGGGATACGTTAAGGCTAAGGGATTAATTTTGCTGGAGCTTTGAAGGATGCTTTTAAAATGAGTAAATGTGTTGAAACTGGCTTTTCCGTGGTAGGAGCCCATCCCGCTTGCACCCACTCCCCCAAAAGGTAGAAAATGAGATACAAAATGAAAGATAGTATTGTTAATAGCGCCGCCGCCGTAAGAAATTTCTTCGGTGATCTTTTTTTGCACCGACTGCTCATCGCTGAACAGATAAAGCGCCAAAGGTTTCGGCCGTTCATTAATTTTTCGGATTATATCATCAAGGTTGGAGTATATAAGTAGCGGCAAAACAGGTCCGAATATTTCATCGCGCATAACCGGTTCATTCCATTCCACAGGATAAAAAATTGTGGGCTCGATATAACGGTCAGCCGGATGGGCATTTCCGCCGTAGATAATTTTTTTGGTGTCGAGCAGAGCGCTTAGGCGCTGAAAGTGCCGGTCGTTGATTATCCGGCAATACCGTGGATGAACCGCCGCGTTTTCACCATAAAAATCACGTATCGCTTTTTTTAATTCTTCCACAAATTTATCTTTTCGCTTGGTATGAATCAGAACATAATCCGGAGCTATACAGGTTTGCCCGGCATTGATGAATTTTCCCCAGGCAATTTTACGTGCTGCGTGAGTAAGATTGGCGTCTTCATGCACAATCGCCGGGCTTTTGCCGCCCAACTCCAGTGTGAGTGGAGTCAAATTCTTGGCTGCCGCACTCATCACGATTTTACCTACGGAGGCGTTGCCGGTATAGAATATGTAATCTACTGGCAAATCCAAAAGCGCCTGTGTTTCCGTTGCGCCGCCCTGCACTACATGCAAATATTCTTTAGGGAAAGCATTATTAATGATTTTTTCCATTACGGCCGCAGTGCTTACTGAAATTTCCGATGGTTTAAGAATCGCCGTGTTTCCGGCCGCAATCGTGCCGACCAGCGGAGTCATAAGAAGCTGAAACGGGTAATTCCAGGGAGCTATGATCAGCGTCACGCCATAGGGCTCTTTCTGCACGTAACTTTTAGAAGGTAAAAGAAAAACCGGAGTTTCGACTTTTTCGGGCTTAGCCCACGAGTGAAGATTGCCCAGGGCATATTTGATCTCATCATACACTCCGGAGATCTCTGTGGCATAACCATCTACTGAGACTTTGTGGAGGTCTTCATATATAGCGTTTAACGCTTCTTCCTCATGCGCCTCGATAATGTTTTTAAGTTTAGTTAGCGCTTCGATGCGGAAGTTAAGGTCCCGCGTATGCCCCGACCGAAAGAATTCTTTTTGTGATTTAAATAGTCCGGCGAAGGAGTTTTTTTCCATTTTGACCTCCCTTGGGGTTATTAAGTTGGCCGATTACTTTTGGGGAATATATGCTTGAGTCATATTATAGTCAAGCTAACAGCAATAGACGGTTAAACATAATGTTATCACCAGAGAGCTTATTTATACCGGAATCACCCGCGCGCGAAAAGAAGTGGATATATGGGCGAGTGAAGATTTATTGGCCGGGGCGATTTTAAGAGGTATTTCCCGTCAATCCGGTCTGGCCGACGCTCTGCGAAATCCCAAACATGAACATATTTGATAATATGATTTTATTACAACAACTTATAAACCTGCGGGCATTTCATTTTTTCCTTTAAATAGTCCATCTATAAACCTTGACAATTATAATGCAATCCATTAGCTTACCGCTTTAAATTTAAGAGTCTGGCTGAAAAGAGCTTCAAGGGGGATAATATAATAATGATCGGTGTGCTTATTACTACGCACGGAAACCTGGGCAATGAGTTGATTAAGGCAGCACAGTTAATTAAAGGGCCGCTGAATGATATATTGCATGTTAGTATCGATCAGACAAAAGACTTGGAAGAGATAAAAAAAGAAATCGGCAATGCCATAAAGAAGCTGGACAAAGGCAGGGGCGTTTTGATTCTGACAGACCTTTTTGGCGGGACGCCTTCCAATATTTCGCTTTCTTTTATGAAAGAAGGGAAAGTCGAAGTTCTTACCGGAGTTAATTTACCAATGTTGCTCAAATTGTCGGAATTAAAAGAAGAGATGAATTTGCGGGAATTTGCCTGCTTTATTAAAGAATACGGGCAAAAAAATATTTCCCTGGCCAGTGAAATTTTAAGCAAAAAAGCTCTCGGGTAATCAATTGGCTCAAGATCTGAATATAGCCCTGGTTCGGGTTGACAACAGGCTTGTCCACGGCCAAATATTAGAGGCATGGGTGCCGTATATCAAGGCACAATGCATTATCGTTGTAGATGACAATATATCGGGAGATGTCTTTAGTGAAACCGTGATCAGAATGGCCGTGCCCAGTGAAATCGAATTAATTATTAACTCTGTCGATGATTTTGCCCAAAATTATATTTTCGCTCATGATGGCGGTAAAAAAACAATTGTGTTGTTCAGTAATATAGCCGATGTTTGCCGAGCTTTTAATTTAGGCTTTCATTTTGATAAATTGAATATCGGTAATATTCATAATGAAGAATATAAAATTTGTTGCTCCCCTTCCGTTTTTTTATGTGATAAGGAAATACGGGATATTGTAACGCTTTTGGAAAAAGCCGGAGTAGTTATTGAGTTAAAACGAGTACCGCGGGAAAGGGCTATTAATATTAGAGAAGCACTTAAAGATTACTGCAATATCAAGCCATAAAATATTGGTATTTAATCCCGCGACTTGAAATCCCCCGGCTTCAGCCGGGCAAGAAAGTGCTGTGACCCGCGGGAGGTCGCCTTGTTTTAGGGAGCCTCCGGCTCCCATCGGAGGGGGCTTCACTTGTTTATAAAAATTATTTTAATATCTTTTTGCGGCGGCCTGATCTGTCTTGATCGTGTTTTCATTCAGGCGATGATTTCCCGGCCGATTGTAATTGCGCCTTTAATCGGCCTTCTTCTCCACAATCTTTACGCAGGATTGATAATCGGAGCGTTTGTTGAACTCATTTGGATTGACCGCATACCCGTGGGAACATATATCCCGCCCAATGATTCAATTGTCGCTGTAGTAGCGACTTCCGTAGCGGTAATAGCCGGTCAAAAATTAGGAGGCGAGTTAACTCAATTAATCGCTCTTTCTATACTCCTGGCCATCCCTTGCGGCATTTTAGCCAAAAAGGTGGATATTCTGATCATCAAATCCAACGATATCCTTTCCGACCAAGCGCTGGAAGACGCGAAAAAAAGCAACATTCGCGCGATAGAAAAAAAAGTTTACTTAGGATTAATCAAAGTATTTTTATTTGACGTGCTTTATCTTCTGGTTGTTCAGACGATCTTCGTAACTTTAATAATCTGGATATATCCGAAATTACCCGCAACTATTATATCAACCCTTTCCTTTATGTATTCTTTTTTGCCCCTGCTGGGCATTGCCGTGGCCATGAACACCATCAAACTACGCGGAGCCATCCCCGTTTTTTGCGCCATATTCCTAATAGTCGCCGTATTTTTGGAATTGTTCCATGTCCTGTGAAAAAGATGCTCCCCAGGTAACTCTTGATCTGATGAGAGAAACGGACTTGCCGGAAATATTGGCAATTGAAAATGAATCATTTCCTTTGCCCTGGACGGCGGCAATGTTCAGAAAAGAACTGAATAACGCCAATGCCCAATGTCTGACAGCGCGGGTGAATTTTGGCCCGAAAAGTGTCCTGGGTGCGTATATTATTTTTTGGCTAGTCGCCGATGAAGCTCATTTGCATAATCTCGCGGTAAAAAAAGAATTCAGGAGGCAGAGCCTGGCTTTCCATCTTTTAAAAGTAATGCAGGAAATAGCAAGGAAAGTTGGAATTAGAGCCCAAACTTTAGAGGTCAGGCCATCCAATACAGCAGCAATAAAACTTTACGAGAAATGCGGTTTTGTAGTAAAAGGAATAAGACCGCTTTATTACCCGGAAACACATGAAGATGCCTTGATTATGTGGGCGGACGTAAAACCCCGTTAGAGAACAACGGGTGTTTTCCGAAAAGAATGGCGACTTGTGATCATCCCCTAATAAAAGGGATTCAAAATGCCGACTGGAGGTCGGTTTCTTCTCTAACGGGGTAACCGAGATATGACCAAAGATATTTTCATCGGGGAAATTTCAAATAACGAAGAAATTCAGGGAAACTGCTTTTTGATGAAAGTAATCTTGCCTGCCTCGTTTTGCGATCCACAACCGGGACAGTTTGTGATGATCAGAATTTCAGGTTTATATGAACCGCTATTGGCACGGCCGATAAGCATATATTCTTTTTCTCGCGGAAAAGATTCCTGCGCGATTGAACTTCTCTATTCTGTCGTGGGTAAGGGAACACAAATTCTGGCGGGATTGATCAGTGGGTCACAAGTCGAAATCCACGGACCGCTGGGTCGCTGCTTTGAAATCGATGAGGCAAGAAAAAACATTGTTTTTGTCGCCGGAGGAATGGGTATTGCTCCGCTGTCACTGCTGACCGAGCATTTATGCGGAGATAAGTGTTTTTCGCAATCGCCGATGACTTTTTACCTGGGCGCTAAAACCGCTAAGGCCGTTGTAGGTTTGGATAAACTGCAAAAGCTTTGTTACAATATTAACGTTTGCACCGACGACGGAACTCTGGGAAAAAAAGGATTAGTGACGCAGGCATTTCAAAAAGACATAAAGAAATATTCGCCGGTAAACACTGCCGTTTACGCCTGTGGGCCGAAGGAAATGCTCAAATCACTGGCAAAAATATTAAGAGGAAGTAACTTCATCTCTCAGGTGTCGCTGGAAGAACGGATGGCCTGCGGTATTGGCGCATGCCTCGGTTGTGCGGTTGCCGTAAGGGATAATAAAGGGGCCTTAACTTATAAGCGGGTTTGTGCCGACGGCCCTGTGTTCAATCTGCGTGAAGTTATCTGGCAATAATATTGGATACAATGAAAACCAAAACATTGATAAATATGGCCGTGAACTTGGGCAGGATCCGGCTTAAAAATCCGGTAATGACGGCATCGGGCACCTTTGGTTACGGGGAAGAATACGCCGATTATGTTGACTTAAACCGGATTGGCGCGATTGTTGTCAAAGGCTTATCGCTGAAACCTCGGTTTGGCAATCCGCCGCCGCGAATAATGGAGACGGCGGGAGGTATGCTCAACGCTATCGGATTGCAGAATATCGGAGTGGATGCTTTTATTGACGAGAAACTTCACTTCCTGCAAAAATTTGATGTGAAGGTCATCGCCAATATCTACGGTGAGACTTACGCTGAATATATAAAGGTAGCAAAAAAGTTAAGCATGGCCAAAGGCGTGCATGCTTTGGAAATAAATGTTTCCTGCCCTAACGTAAAAAAGGGGGGGATAAGTTTTGGTTCCGACCCGAAAACTGCCGCCCAGGTTACGCACAAAGTAAAAGATGCAACAGGCCTGCCGGTAATTGTGAAGCTTACTCCCAATGTTACGGATATAGCGGCAATTGCCCAAGCAGTAGAAAAAGCAGGCGCGGATGCCATATCGCTGATCAATACACTGGCCGGTATGTCCGTTGACTTAAAAAAAAGAATGCCGCATTTAAAAAATATTGCCGGAGGACTATCCGGCCCGGCAATAAAACCGGTAGCGCTGCGTATGGTTTGGCAGGTCGTCAAAAGAGTTTCCGTGCCCGTGATCGGAATCGGCGGAATAATGACAGCAGAAGATGCGCTGGAATTTTTAATTTTGGGAGCTAAAGCCGTTCAAATAGGCACCGCCAACTTCATTAATCCCCACGCGACTATAGATATTTTGGAGGGGATAAAAAACTATCTACAAAGCAACAAAATAAAAGATATTAACCAAATTATTGGTACATTCCAGCCGTGAAGTAAAGACGAAAGATAAATGCAAAGTAACTTCCATGAGAATCAAAACGGAAGAAATAATCAGCGACATTTATTTGATTGGCGGACCAAACATTACACTGCCCGATGACGCGACAGTGTACCTGATCGATTTTGCCGGAGTGCTTGTTTTAATCGACTCGGGAGCGGGTAGAAGCTTTAGTCAGCTTGTCCGCAACATTGAAATGCTTGGCTTAAATCCGGCTAAGATTACCCAACTGATTTTAACGCATAGTCACATAGACCATATTGGTTCGGTGCCTTTATTTAGAAAGCAATATGGGACTAAAATATTAATTCATGAATTAGACGCGGCTGCAATGGAGTCCGGTGATTCTATCCGCACAGCCGCCAACTGGTATGGCACAACATTTCCGCCGACACAAATAGATCAGAAATTAAAGGGCGCTCAAGGAATATTGAAATTTGGTCGGGAAGAAATCCATTGGCTGCATACGCCAGGCCACACACCCGGCTCTATTTCTCTTTATTTGGATCGCGGCGGAAAACGAATTCTTTTCGGGCAGGATATCCACGGCCCCTTTCACAAATCATTTGGTTCCGACATTGAAGCGTGGAAAAAATCAATGCAGGCCCTATTGGCTCTTGATGCAGATATCCTTGGCGAAGGACATTTCGGCATATATCAGCCAAAAGATAATGTGCGTGAGTATATCGAAAGGTATCTGGAAGAATACGAATAATTTCTTTAACGGCGTGATTTAAAATATTCTATTTAAAAATAATCTGACGTTTCAAAAACTACTGCCGCAAACTATCTTTTACGTTTATGGCAATTTTTCTTACTTTTTGCATGACTTCAGTTTCGTCAATAGTTAATAATTTACGGTTTTCCATAACAACTTTGCCGTTGATTAATACCGTATCAACATCGGCTCCGCTTGCCGCGTAAACAAGATGCGAATATTCGCTATAAAGTGGCGTCAAATGCGGTTCGTTCAAGCCGATGATGATAATATCCGCTTTTTTGCCCACTTCCAGAGAGCCGATGATCTTTTCCATGCCGAGAACTTTTGCGCCTTCAATTGTAGCCATGCGCACGACTGTTTGGGCATCCATCACCGTCGGATCAAGCCGGGCGACTTTATGGAGCTTGGCGGCGGTGGACATTTCTTTGATCATATCCAGATTATTGTTGCTGGCGCAGCCGTCAGTTCCTAAACCGACGGTAATCCCGGCCTTGAGCATATCGGGCACAGGAGCGACACCGCTGGCGAGTTTCATGTTGCTGGCCGGATTATGGGAAACTCTACATTTATGATCGGCAAAAAGTTTCATATCTTCTTCAGAGAAGCAAACGCAGTGAAAAGCAATCAAACGTTCGTTAAGATAACAAATATCTTTGAGGAAAGAAGCGGCACTTTTGCCATACTTTTGCTTAAGCTGTTCTTGTTCGGCTTTGTTTTCCAAAAGATGAATTCCCAGAGAGAGACGATGCTTGTCAGCAATCTTTTTTGCCTCGGCCAGCAGGGGAGGGGAGCAGGTATAAAGCGCATGTGGTTCAACAATGATGTTAATGAGCGGATCGTTTTGCCATTTTTCAACGAGCATTCTGGTGTATGTAAGGCCTTCTTCAGGAGTTTTGAAGTTAGGTGAGGGAAAGTCAAAGAGCACTTCGCCGATAAGACAGCGCATGCCCGCAGTTTTTGCCGCTCTGGCGGTTTCATCTTCGAAGATATACATATCGCAAAAGGTGGTGGTGCCGGATTTGATCATTTCGGCGGCCGCCAGAAGTGTTCCCCAGTAAGCCATGTCCTTATCTACATTTTTAGCTTCAGCGGGAAAGATGTAATTGTTGAGCCAATCCATGAGTTCTAAATCGTCGGCGATGCCGCGAAAGCAAGTCATGGCTGCGTGCGTATGGCAATTGACGAAGCCGGGCATAATCAGAGAGTTTTTGGCACTGATCGTTTTTTTGGCGCGGTATTTTTTGGCAATTTGTTCGGCCTGTCCAATGGCGACTATCTCGCTGGCATTGACGGCAATCGCTGCGTTTTCTAAATGTGTGTTTTGATAATCAAGCAGCAGCGCTTTTCCGCCGGTGATTATGATATCAATCTCTTGCATGGGCTATTTCCTTGCTTTTGTGTTGGTGGGGTCATGCTTATCATAAAATTTGTCCAACCTTCAAGAAACAAAAAATTACCCATCAAATCCTTGACACTAAAAGTTAAAAATAATATAAGCCGCAGTGTTTCTTCCGTTAGTCAAATCTTGGCCTGGGTGGCGGAATTGGTAGACGCAAGGGACTTAAAATCCCTCGGTCCGCAAGGACTGTGCGGGTTCGATTCCCGCCCCAGGCACCAAAGAAAGCACAGGTTTTTTATAGTCTGATGTGATTCAAAAAAATAGCTTAATCTGATATTCAGGAGGATCGCCATCGCCAGTAAAAAATCCGAGATCATAATGAGGCTGTTTTCTGATCATAAAATTTCTGTAATATCCGAGTATGTTCGCCATGCCCTGCAATTTACCGATGATATCGTCAATAATTTTCCAGACCGGTTGACGGGAAGTGATTCGTGCAACAGGGCAGGCGAAGCGATCGCAGAGGAGTTTTCGCGTCATTGTGATTCCAATTCCGTAAAACTTGAATCCTTTACGTTCCACCCCGCGGCTTGTGTAAAAATTGTTCGGCCTTTCGTAATTCTCTATGTAATTGCTATTGTCTTTATTTTTTTAAAAATGCCCGTTGTTTCGCTATTTTGCCTGTTATTGTCCGTTGCCCTGTTTTCCTCTCAAATTGTATTTTATAAAAAGATATTCGACCCCTTTTTCCCCAAAGCACTGGGGTACAATGTTTTGGGAACTGTTGAACCAGACTATGATGTCCAACAGCAGATTATACTCTGCGGTCATCACGACGCAGCCTATGTGTTTCATTATATGGCCTTATCGCCCAGGTTGTATCCTTTTGTTATTTTCGGCGGCATCCTGCCCTTTCTGCTGGGGATCGGTCTTTCGATTGTCTGTATCATCATTGGCAATCCGCCGTGGTGGATAGCCTCTGTAATGGCCGCATCTTTTGTTCTGGTGTTACCGCTCTGGTGGTTCACGACAGGTACTGTTTCGCCCGGTGCCGGAGACAATATGATCGCCGTAGCTCTTGCCAACGAAGTTACCCGCATCCTATCGGACCGTAAAAAATCAGGAGACAACTTGCTCCGTCACACCCGAATCGTGTGCCTTTCTGTTGACGCTGAAGAGAGCGGCCTGAGGGGCTCAATGGCCTATGTTTCGAGCCATGCGCAAGAGTTGTCCTCTACCAAATCTTATGTTTTATGTTACGATACTTTATATAAGGCCGATAAACTTATTTTTTTCAATAACGATATGAATTTGACCACAGACCTGTCTGATTCCATGGCCAATGAGTTGACGAACATTGCTAGGGGACTTGGATACGGCGCCCGCGTGGCCCGAATGCCCTGGGGAGGAGGGAGCACCGATGCGGCGGCATTCGCCAGGGGCGGGATTGAAGCCACATGTATGCTCGCCTTTGATCTCGATGTGGGGAGGCTGCCGAAAGACCTAGTCTATCATACTTTAAAAGACACAGCGAATGCTATTGAACCGGCAATGGTGGAACAGGCCCTTAATGTGACTATTGATTATATCTTGAAGAAGGATAAAGAGATAAGCTGAAGAATTACTGGCGCAGTACCATCTTCCTTTTTTAGCTTTTGAAGCTTGCATGCTTTATAGGGGTAGGGGACAAATCTTTACTCGTAACATTTCAGAATAAACGACACAGCAGGCAAACACCATACCATATCTTGTGGCATTATTTCATTGACGCGCAAAGCCTTCCATATTATGATTCTATATCGTAAAAGTGAATTGTTATCAGAAAAAAATCAAATTTCACAATGCCTGGAGAATGACATGACTGAATATTTCAAAAGATTAAAGATCAAAGCGATACTGATCGGAATCGTTGCTTGTATCCTGCTGGTGCTATATAGTTATTTCGTTGCCGACACGATCATGACGAGAATAACCGACGCGCAGATGGCAAAGGTGGATGGAAGGTTTATGATCGCGACGGAGTACCGGCCTTTTGTGAACTACGATGCCAGATACCGGTTAAAGTTTAATTCCGGCACAGTTCAGAACGACGCCATTAAATTCAAGGGCAAGATGGTTAAGATCAAAAAATATGGATGGAGAATCCCGATATTTTCCATGTATGAAAATATAGTGAAGATTGAAGAAGAGAAGTAGCCTCCAGTCACGTTACGCCCTAATCCATAAGTTTGATTATTTACCGTGAATATCCCTAACAATTTTTTCAAATGTCAAAAAAAATTTGATACCATCATATAGCTCTCTCATGATATAATCTTGGCAGCAAAATAATTAACAGGCAGAAAAATATGTGGAAGAATAAAGTTGTTTCCCCGGAAGAAATATTTTCAAAGATAGAACCGGGGATGAGTATCTTCCTGGGCAGCGGCATGGCAGAACCGCGTACGCTGGTCAAGCATCTGATGGAATCGAATCAGTATAATCTGCAGGATCTGGAGTTGATTCAACTTGTGAGTCTTGGGGACGCGGTGGCCATTGATGAGCGGTACGCACGGAAATTCCGTTTAAAGACGTTTTTCTCTGGCTGGATTGCTTCTGAGGCCATAAGCCAAGGGCGTGTTGATCTGATTCCCAGCCGGTTTTCGCGTATACCGTGGTTATTTAAAACCGGTGCCATCAGCATTGATGTGGCTTTCATCCAGGTGACACCCCCCGACGACAACGGTTATTCTTATCTGGTGGGTGCGGCTGCGGAAAGGCAGGCCATGGAAATGGCCAAAATAGTTGTCGGCGAGATCAATTCCCAAATTCCCCGAACGATGGGTGATACTCTAGTTAACATGAATGACTTCCAATACCTCGTCGAGGCTACAGAACCACCGTTTTATGTCGGACGCTGGCCTTTGCAAGAGGTTTATCTGAAAATCGCCGCCAATATCGCTTCGGTTGTCGAAGACGGCAGTTGCATTTCCTATGGAATTGGTCCTCTCTATGAAGCGCTGGCCAAGACACTGGCGACGAAAAAGAATCTGGGAGTGCATTCGCCTTTCTTTACCGACGCTCTGATGGATCTGGTTAAAAGCGGCGCCATCACCAACCGCAATAAAGGCATCTTTCGCGGCAAGTCTTGCGCTTCCTATGTGATCGGCACCAAGGAACTGATGCAATGGCTGGATTTAAATTCTCTGGTGGAATTTCAGCCGCAGGATATTGTAATGGATCCCAGAACCATCGGCTTTAATGATAACATGATTGCGATTTTCCCGGCGCGTAAAGTTGATCTGACCGGTAATATCGCTTTGCATACCGGCAAGGGAAATGTAACAGCTGGTCCGGGAAATGTACAAGAGCTCTTTATGGGCGCCACCTTGTCAAATAACGGTCGTACGATATTTGCCCTTCCCAGCCGAAACCGCAAGGGGCAACCGAATATCCTCATTTCCGTCGATAAATATCCCTTCCAGTTTGCGAATCGCGAATCCATGGATCTTGTTGTTACAGAATATGGCGTGGCCTATCTCATGGGCAAAACACTTCGGGAGCGGGCGCAGGCGCTGATTGAAATTGCCCATCCTGATGACCGTGCTCAACTGGTCAGGCAGGCCAAGGAAGAAAAGATGATCTACGCCGATCAAATTTATTTTGTGGAGTCCGGTCATCTTTATCCGGATAAAATCGCCTGTTCGCATAAATTCAAAGACGATCTGACCGTCCGCTTTCGGGCGATCAAGCCATCCGATGAAGACGAAATGCGCCGGCTGTTTTACCGGTTCTCGGACCAGGCAGTCTATTACCGTTACTTTAGTCCGATCAAGACCATGCCCCATGAAAAAATGCAGGAATATGTCAATGTCGATTACCGGTATAACATGTCGATTGTGGCGATAGTTGAAGAGCACGGCGTTGAAAAAATCATTGCGGAAGGACGTTATGCCCGCTCTAAAAATGAGTCTTTTGCGGATACCGCATTTATTGTCGATGAAAACTATCAGGGTAAGGGCATCGCATCTTATCTTTTTGAACTGCTGATACGTGCCGCCAGAGAGGAAGGCGTTGCCGGATTTATAGCCGATGTTTTGGAGAACAATAAAGCGAT
>DLME01000183.1:244-4116 GCA_002479215.1 Syntrophaceae bacterium UBA7544 | reverse complement strand
TTTCATTGGAAAGAAGAATAGATGCGCGTCTATCGTAAGGTGTCACCTTACGGCCTTCATAATTTTCAAGATCTTATTTAATCGCAAAGATCTCCCCTATTAAACTTTTGTCTTCCGTCTCGTGAAAGACGTATGCCTGATCGCCAATTATCGCCATGGGCAGATGGTCGTCGGCAATGCTGTGGTCAAGCGCGACTTGCTGGGTCACATGAGCAAACTTTTTGGTGGTGTCAAAAACAGCCAAATATCCTTTTGAATCGGCGCCGTCCTTGCCGCGGTTAACATAGGTAATAAAAAGATAATTTTTGTACATCCGCGCCGCCACGACCCTGGTTTTATATTCTTTGTTGGGCGAAGAAACTATTTCGATCGGCTGGCCGACTACGGAGCTCAAATTACTTGAAAGCTGGACAGCATATACGGAAACGTAGCCATCGCCAACCGGCGGACCGTGCTCCGCACCGGTGATTATCCACGGCTGTCCGTCAATCACGACAAAAGCGTTCTGCGAAAGGTTTGCGTCTTTGCCAAAAATATCGGAAAAATCGATTTTGTTGTCAGCGACTTGGTTTCCCTTAGAATTCAAACAGAAAATCTGTAGTTGCGGGCTGCTATTTTTCCTGATGGCAACGCAATAATTGTGATTGTAGTACATGGGTGTCGGATCGTCCGTCGCCCAAGACGCAGTAACTGCCTTTGTGCCGCAGTTATTTATCATTAAAAAATAGATGGGGCATCCCATGGCAATATTGGTCTTGGAAAAAACTAAATTCCCGTCGGCCTGATAGGCCGCCATATTCAATTTGTTATTGCATATGCAAGAGTGCATCCCTTGCGATGTGGTTTCCAACGCATACCAAAAAACCGAGCCACCATCAGAGTACGTTCTAATGTCAGTTGGCATGCTCGCGGCTGCGCCTCTGAACAGGCCTTCGGAAAAAGAGACCTGCTTCACATCCTTATCTAAAACAATCAGATTAACCTCACTCTGCTTGCTAGGCGTATCCTGCGATGCATAAGCTAGATAGAGCTGGCTACCAATAGCCACCACATCGGGTCGATGCCCTTTGATTTTGACTCCGGCCGATGTCGGCGTGACATCATATTCGCCGATTTTTTCCAGAGAAATCGAATTGGCGGTTGACGAAGAAACCGATGACGACGAAACGCTTGAGGATGCCATCGGTAAACTCGGATAATTAACCGCATTGGCCTTGGCAGAATCGGTCGCGGGCTTGTCTGCAGCAAAAGCAAAAGCTGAAAAAAGAAAAACTGCTCCAATTATATACCATAAAACTTTTTTCATGATGAACTACCTCCGTAATGAGACCTTTGCACAACTAGTAATAGTTTTCAATTAGATTCACCTAATAATTATCCGGTTAAAAAGCAGTTATGCAAAGCTAATATATTGATATTATTGTATAAATACCTTGACAAGAAGTTATGTTTAAGGCATAATTCCTTCAAATAAAACTTCTTGGAGGAACTATGGGCTTCAAAAATATGAAAACCAACTTCACCTTCACTGATATATCGCTCTTTGCTTCCATGGAAAAGAACCGGGCTATCAAAAGAATGGAGCAGATCAACGCCACTGTCGACTGGTCCAGAATTGAAAGCCTCCTTATGAGAAATTATCCCGTCGGTAAAAGCTTTGAGGGCAACGATGCCTATCCGCCTCTTATCCTTATGAAATGCCTTCTTCTTCAGCAATGGTTTAAGATCGATTCCGATCCGGAATTGGAAACCCAAATCAACGACAGGATCTCCTTCAAAAAGTTTCTGGGGATTTCTTTTGACGATCCCGCGCCCGATCATTCCACCTTCTCCAGGTTCAGGGGTAGATTCTCTAAAGATACTATGCGCATGATCAATCATGAACTTCTTTCACAATTTGCCGCCAGGAGCTTGACCATCAACGAGGGAATAGCCATTGATGTCCGCCTGGTGCAATCTGCTTCTCATCCCCTCAGCAATGAAATACTTCAAGAAGAAAAAGCAAAGCGTGAAACGCCTCAGGGAAAAGTCGATAAAAACGGCAAGGCGCTTAAATTCTCCCGCGATCTGGAATCGGATTGGACGGTGAAAAACGATGTCGCCCACTACGGAATTAAGGAACATGCTTCCGTGGATGTTAAATATGGTTTTGTTCTGTCTACGGAGATGACTCCTGCTTCTCATCATGACAGCCCTTATCTTCCTCTTTGTGTTGCCGGCAGTTGTCATACAAAAAAACCTATTAAAAAGGTTTTCGCTGATAAAGGATATTTTGGAAAACCGAACCGGGAGTTTCTTGCCCTGAATAACATAGAAGACGGTATTATGCGTAAAGCAACAACAGGCACTGAGCTGACGGAATATGAGAAAGAACGCAACAAAGCGATTTCTAAAGTCCGGTATATTGTGGAGCAGTACTTCGGATTAAGCCATTTATACAATAAGGCATATCGGGCAAGGTTTCCCAAACTGATTACGAATACGCTTGATGCTCTCTTCCGCCAGATGGCTTTTAATCTCTTTAGGGCTTCCAGAATATTAAAAACGGCGTAACATAGGAAGGCGTGCATCCAATACATGGAAAAACCAGTAATCCGGGACGAATGACGTTGGATATGGGGGTAAAATGAACTCTTCATAAACATAAGTGACAGCACTTAATCGATGAAACTGGTGCTGTGAATATAAAAAGAATTAATAAATTGATCAAAAATATTACCCCTACCAAAATGTCTCGTTGTTCAAAGCTCTCAATTCTTACCACGTACTTTCACCGGCATATCAATAGCATCACGCGTTGTGCCAGGTATTGGGTTGGCAATGCAATTTTCGATTCATGGAGGGCAATGGGCCGCCATCGCCGCGTGCCCGGCGGTCGAGGCCGCCCGCCCTCCACTTCAGCGTGACAACCGTCGGAACAACTCCAGATAATCCCGGGAGCGCCTCTTGACAACGCAAGTGCCCATACATGTCTTGCGGCATTTCACAAGTTTGGCACGTTTGGCTTTTACCGGTTTGGAAACCCACAGGTCGCGGATACTGTCGGTTGCGATGTTTCCGATTGTCACCTGCAAAGGCCCGCATACCTCAATCTTGCCGTCGGGATACACGCGCAGATTGCGCAACGGCACCGTGCATGGCGATGTTCGCTCCGGCGCTGGCGCCTTCGCGAAATAGTCCGGCCATTCCGCAATGACCGGCTCAGGGTTGACGATGGGCTGTCCTTCGCGCTTCATACGAATCAGCCGTTCAACCGTTTCCCGCAGGAGCGCAGGGTCAACTTTCCACATCTGCTCAATGTTCTCATCCTTGTCGCCCCATTCCAGGTAGGCAAGCGGCTGGAAACTGACGCCGGCGATTCCCAGGTCGCGCGCATAGCCGACGAGTCTCTCCAACCCCTGGTTCGGCAGGTTTTCCGCACACACGACTGTCTTGACGATTATGGGAAGTTTGATCTTCTGCTGTCGCGTAATATCAACGAGTCTTTCCAGGTTGGCCCTTGTCCTGCGAAGAAGGCCGGGTATTCCGCGCATTCCGTCGTGGACGGCGTCATCGAGACTGTCTATTGAGACGTTTATGTGATAAATCCCGCAGTCGAGAAGCCTCTTGATGTTATCGTCGGTGAGCAGAAGACCGTTTGTGACAAGCCCGAAGACTATGTTCTTCCTGCCGCAATGCTCAAACATCTCCCAGCAATCCGCCTTGAGAAGCGGTTCTCCGCCGCTGACGCCGAAGTAAAACGCGCCTGACATCGCCTTCAGTTCGTCCAGAAACCGGTTCCAGACCCGGGCAGGGAGTTCCACGGAGTCTTCCCTCCAGAAATGGCACATTCGACATCGGGCGTTACAGCGCGTGTTGATTGTGCCGTACAC
>DLME01000183.1:0-204 GCA_002479215.1 Syntrophaceae bacterium UBA7544 | reverse complement strand
GTACACCTGGACGGGACGCGTGAAATCAATTCCCGTTTGGACGTAAAGACGTTCCGCAAGAACACTCTTGAGATTCGCCCCGGCAAGTCTGATGGTATCTTTTCTCATATCAAGCCACTGATTTTCTTACCAACAACCCTTAAACTTACCATTATCCCCCCTATGACTATCACTTTCATCTTTTGATAAGAACTTGCTTTCATT
>DLME01000011.1 GCA_002479215.1 Syntrophaceae bacterium UBA7544 | reverse complement strand
GTGTCAATCAGGCTGATTTGATTGTAAGTCAGAACTATTGACAATAAAGTTTGTGATTGAGTTGCCTGCGAAAGTGCACTCTTGATAGTTCAGTTTTGGATAGAATTCGTAGAGTTGAAGAGGGTAAAACACCGTTGCTTTATCTGTTTTGAGGTAACATCAAATCAGTAAGAGTCAAAAATATAAATTCAGGAGAGATAAGCGTTTGATTGAACTTATTGTAAGGGGCATCATTTTGTCATCATACTCGCCATGTTGGATTAGTAAGTTCTAGGTATGCCGCCGATATTCTAAGCATGCGTCCGGCGAAATGAGGATTTTTAGAAGGACCACCGTCAAGCTTGACCAGATAATCGTCAGGGTGGTCTTTGGTTGGTAATGCTTCAATATGATCCGTTTGGCCCTTTCCGTCACCCATATATTCGGGTAATATTCTTACATAACTTCCGACATCGATTCTCATTGAAAACCTCCCTTTCAGGTGGTTCTTTCCAATCATAAATCCAGCTAGGCTGGTCTCTTTTAATAGCTCATAGCGTATTTAGCATTTAATTTGCTAAGGCAGTAAGATTGTTATTCAAAAACGCATCCACAATTAATGCATTTGTATCTATTTCCGAAAGCCAAATGAGTATCGTAATGTCCGCAATTGGTGCATTGAACTCTTCTGTGCAATTTATTATTGTCCTTAGGTAACAATTCAGACGACTGACCTAATGGTGGCTTCATTATTTTTGTAGTTTTCATATTTCACGTTCCCATCGTAGTGTATCGAAAATGCCCTGTTTAACCATGGTTATAGAACTTCTATTATACTTCTAATCATGGCATTGTCAAGTCCGATTTTTATCAAAAGTTCAATTATTGTCAGAATGGACTATTGGCAGTTCGATTTGGATAGAGTTCTCAGAACTGAAGCCGTTAGGAAAGCATATAAAACCGCAAAAGTGTCATAATCTATTATATAGCAGTATTACTTCCCTGTTGAGCCTTTCTTTTCTGAGGTCTTTCGTTCACCAAATTCCAAAATCGGTGTGCTACCATTTGGCTCAATTCCGAAATACAAGTCTCCATTTGGAACATCTTTCTCACCACTTAGATGTACGGATCCATGAAAACCAGTTATACGCATTGGTATCAAAGAGTATTCAACATCACCATCGATGTCAACTTTACAGCCGTTTAAAGATGTCGTACTGCCGTGTACATGCTTGATACCCATTAGAAGCTCCTTATTATCAAATTGGTGGCTGAATACCAAAACTGTTAGAAATCAAATGCAGCCCATTTCGGATGGAGTTCACTGAGCTAAAGATAGTGCAACACACAAATCTAATTCCAATCAAATTAGGGAATGTCTTAGATAAAGTTAATGATGTTCTTCAGCCCTTGATATCGTTTAGACAATCCGCAAAGGTCAGACACAAACTCTTATTTAAGGTTCGAATGACTAGAATACCTTGAACACTGCTCTCAATAACCAGATAATTATGAGTATCAATCCGATAACAAGCGCTATATGAATAATTGCGCCGATAGTTTTAAAGAAGAGGAATCCCAATAACCACAAGACTAAAATGATGATACCTATAATTAATAAGATGCTCGTGTTGCTCCCTTTTACCTTTTAACGGCTTTTAATGCTGTTTATCTTATTGCGGGTTCTTAATTCCAGCGCCCTACTTTGGATTAACATTTCCAGTATTGGTCACATTCATAGGAACGAGGAATTCTTTGGCGAGCCAACTAAAGTCAGGTATCTCTGGCCATTTGTTTCTGTCGAATCCAGGAGCAGCTTTAAGGGTTTCTTGCGATATATTGAGGATGAACTTCTTATCGTGAAATGATATAGTTAAAGAATTCCACGGTACAGCAAACAGTTTGTTATTAGGCATCCAATTTACTCGGCCAAAGGACAGTACCACATAGGCAACGATCCCCTTTTCAAGGTCAAGCATGATTTCCTCGACTGTTCCTAAATCCTGACCCTTCGCATTGGTCACTTTATCACCCTTTAAACTACTGGCTGTTAAGACTTTTGGCGGTTTTGCTGTTTCCATTCTGATTCCTCCTTAATGCAATAATTCGGATGTGTATATCTCTGCTGATTATACTAGTCCACATAATGTGTATTAGTAATAAAATTTGACCATAAAATATAACGGTATTATGCCATTTCGAGCGAAAGTGCACCCTTGACAGTTCGGTTTTGAACAGAGTTCTCAGACTTGAAGAAAGTGCGGCACAATAATAGGTTAGTAGTATAAATGCTATGAACGGATCGTGCTTACAGAGGTCAAATCAATCCTTCAACTGCCCCCTAAATGCCATAATTCTGTAATACTATTCTTTCCAATTTTATGACTATTTGATGGCGCATCAGATAAAATGCGTTGTAAATGCTTTGCGGAGGATTTGCATGTCATCATTAGGAATTGAAAATCAAATACTATCGTGTACAATGGCGGATAGGTTCGAATCAAAGACAGATGAGGTCATGGCGTTATGTCCAGCCTGTAAATCCTTTGAAACGGTTTATCTTAATAATGATAAATTAATTAAAAATCGCAAATTTACACAATTTGGAAGTCATATCTATCATGATTGCGGTTCGAATTACCCTTGCCGGTTGTATATGACTTCTTAAATGTAGCTCAGAAAATTCCAATAAGTGACGTGAAATTAATAAGTCTATTTCCCGGCAACGGAGGAAGCATGTTTGACAGGATTCTTTTGCCCCTGGATGGATCCGAATTGGGCGAAATTTCAATTCC
>DLME01000017.1 GCA_002479215.1 Syntrophaceae bacterium UBA7544 | reverse complement strand
ATGACGCCGTATTCGGCGCTGAAGTCAACGAAGCAATTGTATACGATGTTGTTAAAATGCAATTGGCTTCGCGACGTTCCGGCACTGCTTCTACCAAAACCAGGCACGATGTCAGTGGGGGCGGGAAAAAGCCTTGGCGGCAAAAAGGAACAGGAAGAGCCAGAGCCGGAACGATAAGATCACCTATTTGGCGAGGCGGAGGAATTGTTTTTGGACCTCATCCCCGCGATTTTTCTTACAGCGTACCGAAAAAAGTACGTAAAAAAGCTGTGATCAGCGCGTTGAGCATGAAGTTCAAACAAGATAAAATGCTGATTCTCAAAGATTTTCCGATGGAAAAGATCAGTACCCGCATATTTAAAAGTGTTGTTGATCTTTTCGATCTGAAAAAAGCGCTTTTTGTTTTAGCTGATGATGATATTACTTTGCAAAAATCGTCACGGAATATAAAAAGTATTAAAATGATCAGGTCGGATGGTATTAATGTTTATGATATTTTGAATCATGAGCATTTAGTCCTTTTTGAGCCTTCTATAAAGAAGCTTGAGGGAGCATTGCTTAAATAATGGAAGTACATCAGATTATTAAAAGAATACTGGTTACAGAAAAAAGCACCGCGGCGCGGGAGAAATCGAATAAATATTTTTTTGAAGTTGATCGTCAAGCAAATAAGATAGAAATCAGCGCAGCGGTGGAAAAACTTTTTAAAGTCAAGGTTGCCGATATTCGTATTATGCACGTTTTAGGAAAAAAGAAAAGACTGGGCCGGATTATAGGACAAAAGAGTTCGTGGAAAAAGGCAATCGTAACTTTAGTAGCCGGTAATCGTATTGAAATTTCTGAAGGCGCATAGAAAGAATTAAGGATTAGGCAAATGGGAATTATTAAATATAAACCGACATCGGCGGGGAGGAGATTCCAGAGCGTTGCCGATTTTGCAGAAATTACTTCTGCTGAACCAGTGAAAAGCCTTGTGCAGCCTCTGAAGAAAACCGGTGGGCGCAATAGTTATGGAAGGATTACAATGCGTCATATCGGCGGCGGTCATAAAAGGAAATATCGCATTATAGATTTTTGCCGAAGTAAAACGGACATTCCGGCGAAAGTTGCTGCAATCGAGTATGATCCGAACAGGACAGCTAGAATAGCGCTGCTCAATTATCGTGACGGTGAAAAAAAATACATTGTTGCACCGGCACAAGTCAATGTCGGAGATACTATAATTAGTGGTGAAGAGGCGGATATTAAACCCGGTAATGCTGTTCCCTTAAAATATATCCCTTTGGGATCATTAATTCACAATGTGGAATTGAAAGTTGGCCGCGGTGGACAGTTAATACGTTCTGCCGGAGCTTATGGTCAGTTAATGGCGAAAGAAGGCAGTTACGCTCAGGTAAGGCTTCCATCAGGTGAAGTTCGTAAAGTATTTATTGAGTGTATGGCCACTATCGGGCAAGTTGGCAATAACGAACACGAAAACATCAGTATTGGCAAAGCTGGCCGTACCCGATGGCTCGGTAAAAGGCCTCATGTTCGCGGCGTAGTGATGAATCCGGTTGACCATCCGATGGGTGGTGGTGAAGGTAAATCTTCCGGCGGTCGGCATCCCTGTACACCTTGGGGCATACCGACAAAAGGTCACAAAACGCGGAAAAACAAGAGAACCGATAAATATATTGTAAAGAGAAGGGATTAAAAAACGTGGCACGTTCGATCAAGAAAGGTCCATATATTGAAGAAAGGCTGCTGACAAGGGTCAGGAAAATGGAGACCGAAGGCAGCAAAAATGTCATTAAGACTTGGTCGCGGCGTTCAACAATAACACCGGAACTGATTGGTTACACGTTCGCCGTGCATAATGGGAAAAAATTCATTCCCGTGTATGTAACTGAGAATATGGTAGGGCATAAGCTCGGAGAGTTTGCACCGACGAGGACTTTTCATTCGCATTCAGGTGACCGGAAAACGAAAGTCCGTACTACTACCACGACAGCAGCCACAACCACTACCAGCACTACTACAACATAGTTCTTCGAGGCTATGTTTGATAAGTTTGGAGTTGATTTAACATGGAAGCAAAAGCAGTTGCAAAATATATAAGGATGTCGCCGCAGAAAGTCAGGTTGGTGGTTGATTTGGTAAGAGGAAAGAAGGTGCAGGAAGCTAATAAAATCCTTCTTTACACCAGAAAGTATGCGGCAGGTATTGTGGCTAAGGTTCTTAAATCAGCTCTGGCCAATGCTGCCCAGAATCCTAATATTGACGAAAATATTCTTTACGTGAAAGAAATATTCGTAGGTCAGGGGCCGACATTAAAACGATGGAGGGCAAGAGCTCAAGGAAAAGCGGCAGGAATCAAGAAAAGAACTACACATATTACAGTTGTTTTGGATGAAATGTAAGGAGGTACGATATTGGGTCAGAAGGTTAACCCGGTAGGATTACGATTAGGTTATATTAAAAAATGGCAATCAGTTTGGTTTGCCGATAAGAGTTACAGCGAACTGTTGCACGAGGATGTACAAATTAGAAAATACCTCAAGAAAAAGCTTTATCATGCCGGTATTTCCAAAATTGAAATTGAACGAGCAGCTAATAAGGCTAAGGTAAATATTTACTCGGCTAGGCCCGGTGTGATTATAGGTAAAAAAGGCTCGGAAATCGAGAAGCTAAAAGCCGATACGGAAAAATTTACTCAATCAGAAATTATAATAAATATTTTAGAAGTGCGTAAACCGGAAGTGGATGCCCAATTAGTTGCGGAAAATGTTGCCATGCAATTGGAAAGAAGAGTGGCCTTTCGTCGAGCTATGAAAAAGTGTGTTGGTTATGCCCTGAAATTTGGAGCGAAGGGAATTAAAATTACCTGTTCCGGCAGATTAGGCGGAGCTGAAATGTCGCGATCCGAATGGTATAGGGAAGGTCGAGTGCCTCTGCACACTCTGCGTGCCGACATTGATTATGGTTTTATTGAAGCCCATACGGCATATGGGCTGATCGGGGTTAAAGTGTTAATTTTTCACGGAGAGGTATTACCGTCGAAGAACGTAAAACAATAAGCATCTTGCTGGATTATTTATCTGGCATATATCGAATAACGAAAATAGTTGTAAGGACTAACGGGAGTTTTAGCTTATGTTAATGCCGAAAAGGGTAAAATATAGAAAGATGCAAAAAGGCCGCATGGGAGGCAAAGCAACAAGAGGAAGCTCGATTGCTTTTGGTGAATATGGATTGCAAGCGGCAGAATGCGGCTGGATTACTTCCAGACAAATTGAAGCAGCACGTATAGCGATGACTCGTCATGTCAAGCGCGGTGGTAAGATTTGGATCAGGGTTTATCCTCATAAGCCAGTCACCAAGAAGCCAGCCGAAACTCGTATGGGCAAAGGAAAGGGCGCGCCCGAAGGATGGGTAGCTGTAGTTAAACCCGGTTCTGTTCTCTATGAGATGGAAGGTGTAACAAGGGAAGTAGCTAAAGAAGCATTTCGCCTGGCGGCACATAAGTTGCCTATTACAACAAAGTTTTTAGCGAGGGAGATATCTGATGAAATTTAAGGAAATCAGAGATCTGGGAATTGAAGAACTCAAACAAAAAAACAGTGATTTAGTAGAAGAACTTTTTCGGTTGCGAATTCGTCATGCATCAGACCAGTTGGAATCGACAGCAATGCTGGGGAAAATCCGCAAGGACATTGCTCGCATCAAAACGGTACTGAAAACAAAGGAGGCTGCAAGTTAACATGGGTGAGCGTGGGAACAAGCGCACGATTAAGGGCGTAGTAATAAGCGATAAGATGGATAAGACAATCGTAGTAAAAGCCGAACGTTTGGTAAAACATCCTGTTTTTCATAAGTATGTGCGCAAACACGTGAAATACAAGGCCCATGATGAGCAAAATCAGTGCAAAGTGGGAGATACCGTTCTGATTATTGAGGCGCGACCGTTGAGCAAGGAAAAGCGCTGGCGTATGCTGGAAATTATGGAGCGGGCAAAATAGGGAGTAATTCAGCAAACGAGCTGATTTGATGGAGTTTTTTTTATGATTCAGATGCAGACCATATTAAATGTTGCGGATAATTCCGGCGCCAAGAAGGTTGCTTGCATTAAGGTGCTTGGCGGATCAAAGCGTCGTTATGCCAGTTTGGGGGATGTAATTGTGGTTTCGGTAAAAGAAGCAATTCCGAATTCCAAGGTAAAAAAAGGCGACGTGATGAAGGCAGTCATCGTGCGTACTGTTAAGGAAGTAAAAAGGCCGGACGGTTCTTATCTGAAGTTTGATGACAACTCGGCGGTTTTAATTTCCAACCAGATGGAACCAGTTGGAACAAGAATTTTCGGGCCTGTTGCTCGTGAACTGAGAGCAAAACAGTTCATGAAGATTATATCTCTAGCTCCAGAGGTTTTGTAAAAATGTTTTGCAGAGGAAGAAAATGAGTTTAAGCAAATTGAAAAAAGGGGATATGGTTAAAATTCTTGCCGGTAAAGATAAGGGAAAAACCGGCAAGATACTGAAAGCTATTCCAGAGAAGGACAGAATAGTAATAGAAAAAGTTAATATGATCAAGAAGCATAAAAAACCCGACCAAAAAACTAAGGGCGGTGTAGTGGAAAAAGAGGGCTCAATTCATATTTCTAAAGTCAGCTTATTGTGTAATAAATGCAACACAGCAGTTAGAGTAAGAAATAAGATGCTCGAAGATGGGAAGAAGGTACGCATTTGCAGCAAATGTAACGACGTAATCGGTGTAGGTTAAGGGGAAATGGCAAGATTAAAAAGTTATTATTTAAAAAAAGTAGTTCCGGCTCTGATTGAAGAATTTAATTACAAAAATCCAATGCAAGTGCCCAAGATGGAAAAAATAGTCATTAATATGGGTCTTGGCGAAGCGATTCAAAACATAAAAATTATTGATAGTGCCGTGCAAGAGTTGGCTATGATTACCGGACAAAAACCTGTAGTAACTAAAGCGAAGAAATCCATAGCGACCTTTAAATTAAGACAGGGAATGCCGATCGGCTGCTCGGTTATCTTAAGAAAAGAAATCATGTATGAGTTTTTTGACCGTTTGGTAAATGTTGCTTTACCCAAGGTAAGAGATTTCCGCGGTATATCGCCTAATGCGTTTGACGGTAGGGGAAATTTTTCCATAGGTTTACAGGAACAAATAATATTCCCGGAAATTGAATACGATAAGGTGGAAAAGGTAAAAGGAATGAACATTACAATCGTGACTACGGCAAAAACTGATAAAGAAGCAAGGGTTTTATTGAAACTGATGGGTGTGCCTTTTAAGAATTAAAAGAGGAATCTCCGGAGGAATTTAGTGTGGCAAAGAAGTCATTAATTGCGAAAGCGAAAAGAAAAATGAAGTTTTCGGTAAGAGAATATAACCGCTGCCCGCTATGCGGCCGGCCGCGAGCGTATTATAGAAAATTTGACATGTGCAGAATTTGTTTGCGGAAACTTGCCTTGCAGGGAGAGCTTCCGGGTGTAATAAAATCGAGTTGGTAACTTTGAGTTAAGGAGAAAAAGCATGGGGATGACCGATCCTATTGCCGATATGCTTACGAGAATTAGAAATGCGAATAAGGCGCGGTTCAAGAGTGTTAATGTTTATGCATCGCAGATGAATATCAATATTGCCAAAGTATTGAAGAAGGCAGGATATATCAATAGCTACGATAATGTGAAAGATGAAAAAGGGCAGCAGATGTTAAAAATAATGCTGAAGTACCCCGATACCAAACGTGCCGTTATTACCGATATTAAAAGGGTGAGCAAACCGGGACGCCGAGTTTATGTAGCCTCCGATAGTATTCCTAAAGTTTTGAACGGTTTTGGCGTCTCTATTCTTTCAACGTCACACGGTGTGATTACAGATCAAGAAGCCAGGGAGTTGAATGTTGGCGGAGAAATTCTTTGTAAGGTTTGGTAATTTTAATAAATGATGTTAAGCAGGAGAGCTTGTTAATGTCGAGAATAGGCAAAAAACCGATTACTTTTCCTAAAAATGTTAAAATCAGCCAAAGTGGCGGTATTGTTAAAGTAGAAGGACCCAAGGGAGCGTTATCGTCGAAATTGCCCGAGGGGATAACTATGGCCGTTGCTGACGGCAATCTGGTCATTGAAAGAAAATCGGATGAGCGGCTTGCCCGGTCTTATCATGGTTTAGCCAGAACTATAATCGGAAACATGGTAAATGGTGTCAGCAATGGTTTTGAAAAACGATTGGAAATATCCGGGGTCGGTTATCGTGCCGAAGCAACCGGAAACACTCTGAAGTTGATTTTAGGGTTTTCCAGTCCGGTACAGTACAATATTCCCAAAGGAATAGAAGTTAAGGTGGATAAACAAATAAATATATTTGTTTCCGGTATCGATAAGCAACTGGTTGGCCGCGTTGCAGCGGAAATCAGAGCGTTAAAAAAACCAGAGCCTTATAAAGGCAAGGGTATTAAGTATGTTGGTGAGTACATCAAGCGCAAAGCCGGTAAGTCGGCCAGCGCCTGAACTAATTAAACATACGAAATTTTTATTTAGCCGTTAATGAGGTAGAAAATTGGCTTCCAAAAAGACATTAAAAATTAGATTAAAAAGAGAAAAAAGAGTAAGAGGCAAAATCATTGGAACTAAGGAAAGGCCTCGCCTTTCGGTATTCCGGAGTGATAAACATATTTATGTGCAAGCCATTAATGATACTCAGTCGGCTACATTGGCAATAGCGTCAACTTTGAGCAAGGATTTATCTAAAAAAATTAAAGGCAAGAAAAAAGTAGAGGTGGCAAAGGAAGTAGGCAAGTTAATCGCGGAACGCCTACTGTCCATAGGAGTAAATAAAGTCGTTTTTGATAGAGGCAGGTTTCTCTATCACGGCCGCGTTAAAGCATTGGCCGATGCGGCGCGGGAAAATGGTCTTAAATTTTAATTTCAGCTTTTTACTATAATACTTAGGATAAGGGAAGAAGCGTTGGATAAAAAAGAAATGAAAGATGTAGAGCTCCTGGACCGGGTTGTTACCATTAACCGGACGGCAAAAGTGGTCAAGGGAGGCAGGCGGTTTCGTTTTAGCGCCATAGTTGTCGTCGGTGATGGTAAAGGGATGATCGGAGCCGGTTTGGGCAAAGCGCACGAAGTGCCGGAAGCTATCCGCAAGGGCATGGATATGGCAAAAAAAACCATGGTGAAAGTTGCCATTACAAATAGAACGATCCCTTACGAAGTGATAGGCAGTTATGGCGCGGGTAAGGTATTGTTAAAACCCGCATCGGAAGGAACAGGTCTTATTGCCGGGGGCGCCGTCAGAGCAGTATTGGAAGTTGCGGGCGTTAGCAATATTTTAACAAAATGCCTAGGTTCTCATAATCCACACAATTTAGTCAAAGCCACTCTCGAGGGTCTTTGCCAGTTAAAAGACCCGGCGGATATTGCCGCACAAAGAGGGAAATAATTTTGTTAATGTCATATTAATGACACTATTGAGGTAGCTTAAAGTGGGTAAAATGTTAAAAATTAAAATGGTGATGAGCGAAATCGGCCGTCCGGAAAAACAAAGGAAAGTACTGCGCGGCATGGGTTTGAAAAAATTAAATAACATTGTAATTTTAGCCGACACTCCGCAGACCCGCGGTATGATAAATAAAGTCTCCCATTTAGTTTCTGTAGAAGAGTCGAAGGAGTAGGTTATGAATTTGAGTTCGCTTAAGTCTCCGGCCGGTGCAACGAAAAAAAGAAAACGAGTTGGCCGCGGTGACGCTTCCGGGCAGGGTAAAACAGCCGGTAGAGGTGAAAAGGGTCAAAAGGCTCGTTCCGGCGGCAAGGTGCGCGCTGGTTTTGAAGGAGGGCAGATGCCGCTTTCCCGGAGATTACCTAAGCGAGGTTTCCGCAATCCCTTCCGCGAAAGATTTATTGCGGTAAATCTAATCGATTTGTGCCGTAAATTCAGTAAAGGCGCCATCATTGATAAAGAGGCTCTTTGGGCTAGTGGTATTGTGAAGAAAAAAGGAGATGGCATAAAAATTTTGGCTAAAGGCAATATTGATTTTCCCATTATTTTAAAAGTAGCCAAAGTTAGTCAGGCTGCAAAAGAAAAAATAACCGCCGCCGGCGGTTCCGTAGAAGAGGTAATATAATTTGTTAGAAGGACTGGGAGGCGTATCCAAGATTCCGGAATTACAAAGAAGGATTTTATTTACGGTCCTTCTTTTAGCCGTTTATCGGATCGGCGTATATATTCCAACTCCGGGAATTGATAATGTAGCTCTGTTAGCTTATTTTGAACATGCCAAAGGTTCTTTGTTCGGTCTGATGGATATGTTTGCCGGTGGCGCTTTTAGTAATTTCTCCATTTTCGCTCTCGGCATTATGCCCTATATCAGTTCTTCCATTATTCTACAGCTATTGACTGTTGCTGTGCCTCATTTGGAGAGGCTTTCGAAGGAAGGTGAAACGGGGCGGCGAAAAATTACGCAATATACTCGTTACGGCACGGTTGTTTTAAGTACGATCCAGGGTTTTGGTATCGCTTATGGCATGCAACAAATGGCCGGCCCTTCGGGCGCGCCGATTG
>DLME01000207.1 GCA_002479215.1 Syntrophaceae bacterium UBA7544 | reverse complement strand
AACTGTTGGAACACAAGTAATGCCCCGTATTCGCGAAGTGAAAAAAAATTCTTCCGGATTGAAGTATTCGAATTTTATTGTTGTTGCTATGGTTTTGATGTTTGTCGCTTTGATTTATGTCGGATCGCATATTCGCATGACGGAGTTGGAATATAATGTTGCCTCAGAATTAAGTACCAGGCAACAAAAGCTTGAAGAACAAAACAAATTGAAACTGGAATATGCGATGCTTAAATCACCGCAAAGAATTGAAAGTGTAGCCAGAAATAAATTGCAAATGTCCTATCCTGAAAACAATCAAGTGATTGTCTTGAAAAATTCGGGAGAGTGATATGGTGATAGAATCAAAAAAATGGCTAAAATTCAGGATTGTCAGCATATTAATGGTTTTTCTCGTGTTATTTATTGCTTTGATATCACGAGCTTTTCAATTACAGGTTTTTTCCGGACAAAAACTCAAAATATTAGCTCAAAAACAACATAATGCCACGTTGCAGTTACAACCGGAAAGAGGTGTAATTTATGATCGCAACGGCGAAAAGCTCGCGGTATCGATTATGACTGATTCCGTCTTTGCCGATCCTTCCAAAATTGCTGATCCCGTTCAGGCTTCCGCTAAAATAGCCCAGATTCTCAATTTAGATAAACAAACAGTCTTTAAAAAAATATCGGAACCGAAAAATTTCTGCTGGCTGGCTAGAAGAATCTCACCGGATCAAGCTGCAAATGTTGAAACTGCGGAAATCGACGGAATTTTTCTGGTCAAAGAACCGCGACGCTTTTATCCCAATGGCCAGTTGGCCGCTCATTTGCTAGGTTTCGTCGGAGCAGATGCCAACGGCTTGGAGGGATTGGAATATAAATATGACGAGGTCTTAAAAGGAAAACCGCACAAGCTGGCTTGGGCGCGCGATGCTAAAGGGAAGAAATTGTTTTTACGCGTCGAAAAAAGTGAGACGGCGAAAGATGAATGCGTAAATCTTGTTTTAACCATTGATAATCGAATTCAATATCTGGTCGAAACTCATTTGAAAGAAGCCGTTCTCTCCAAACGTGCCAAAGCGGGGATCGCCATTGTCATGGATCCTAAAACCGGTGAGATATTGGCTCTCGCCAACGAAATGGGATTTAATCCCAATAACATTGATGGGCTTGTTCCTGAAAAATGGCGTAACCGCGCCATTGCCGATTGTTTTGATCCCGGTTCAACGTTTAAACCTTTTTTAGTAGCCGGCGCACTGGAAGAAAAGGTTGTTAAAGAATCAGCACAGTTTTTCTGCGAAAATGGCACCTATACCATCGCAGACCATGTCATTCATGAAGCAAACGGAAAGCGTCACGGACAACTGACCGTTCGCGACATACTAAAATATTCCAGCAATATCGGTTCTGTAAAAATTGCGCAAAAGCTGGGAAAAGAAAAGTTCTTCGATTATATTAATAGTTTTGGCTTCGGAGCAAAAACAGGTATAGACCTGCCCGGCGAATCTTCGGGATTGGTAAGGCCGGCGGAAAATTGGGCGAAGGTTGATACTGCTTCTATTGCTTTTGGCCAAGGTGTTTCAGTTACGGCAATTCAATTGATTACCGCGATGTCGGCCATCGCCAACGATGGAATTTTAATGAAGCCCTACATTGTGCGCGGTTTTACCAATAGCACTGATCGTCTGATAAAAATGTACACGCCAACGGTAGCGCGTAAAGTTATTTCCCCTGCAGTGGCGAAGCGCCTCACTAAAATGCTTACGGAGGTTGTCGAGGCTGCAGACGGCACGGGTAAAAGTGCGCGTATTATTAATGTTACTGTTGCCGGTAAGACAGGAACTTCTCAAAAATTCGACTTTGCCCGCGGCGAGTATTCATCGGAAAAAGTGCGCACGTCTTTTGTTGGTTTTTTCCCTGCCGAGAATCCACAAGTTGCTATTTTGGTGATTTTGGATGAACCGCAAAGTGATAAGTGGGGTGGAGTGGCTGCAGCGCCAGTATTTAAAAATATTGGGGAGCAAATACTGAATTGCTTTAAAACGAATATTCGAGAAACACCGATTTTTGAACAAGATAAAACAAATAAGATGCAACTCGTTTCAGCTCAACAAAATTATACTCAGCAGAATATTGCCGGCAATGATGAGTCTGTAATGCCTGATTTCACGGGCATGACGATCAGGGAAGCCATGAAAAAAGCAAAGGCCAGATCAATAGAACTAAAAGTATCAGGCAGCGGCTGGGTGGTACGACAATATCCAGAGGCAAACGTATCACTGGGGGCCGAACGCGTGTGTAAAGCTGTTTTTGAGTTAAATAATTGAGGTTGATATGAAACTGGTGCATTTGCTCGAGGGAATAGATGTAATCAACGTCCCCGAAGCCTTATCGGCAGACGTGTCCAATGTGTGTTACGCCGCGGATAAATGTGAAAAAGAATCTCTGTTTGTGGCTATTGCCGGTTTACAACACGACGGCCATGATTTTATTGAAGAGGCTATAGCTAATGGTGCGCGTTTTGTCGTTTATGAAAAAGATTTCCAGTTACCGCCTCAAGTAACGGCAATTAAAGTCGCCAACAGCAGGCGCGCTTTAGGTATTTTAGCCAAGAACTATTTTGCAAATCCCTCCGAAAATCTGGCGTTGATTGCTGTAATAGGAACAAACGGTAAAACGACAATTACCTATCTTCTGGAATCAATATTTAAAGCGGCCGGTTTTAAATGCGGCGTCTTAGGCACAATCAATTATCGCTACAATAATAAAACCTATCCGGCGCCGAACACAACACCGGAATCTTATGAATTGCAGAAAATCATCAGAGAAATGGCCGATGATGGAGTGACCCACGTTGTAGCGGAAGTTTCTTCCCACGCGATCGACTTAAGAAGAATTGACGATTGCGACTTTGATTTGGGTGTTTTTACCAACCTTACTCCAGAACACCTTGATTATCATCTAACAATGGAAAATTACTTTCAGGCAAAAAAGAGATTTTTTGCCGAAGTGTTACCGCAAAGCAAAAAAACGCATCCGCAAAAAATGGTTATTAATGGCGATGATAGTTGGGGAAAAAGAATTTTACAGGAAGTGGCGTTACCAGCGCTGACTTATGGCATGGAAAAAGAAAATCCAGTGAAGGCGGCAAGTTATGAATTGTCACTGACGGGGATAAAAGCGAAGATTAATTTGGCGGGGAAAACTATTTCGATAGAGACACCACTTATCGGCAAGTTTAACATTTATAATATTTTGGCTGCTTGTGCCGCTGCGCTGGCGCTACAAATTCCTCCGACGGTAATTAAAGCGGGCATTGAAAGTTTGTCCTATGTGCCTGGACGATTGGAGAAAATTAATACTCCTTCCGGCCTCAATGTTCTTGTTGATTATGCGCACAAAGCAGATGCTTTAAAGCAGGTTCTGCAAAATTTGGCCCAATTCAGAAAAAAACGAATCATTACTGTATTTGGTTGCGGCGGTAATAGAGATCGCGGCAAGAGACCACTCATGGGTAAAGCAGCCACTGATTTCAGTGATCTGACTATTGTGACTTCGGATAATCCACGTCTGGAAGATCCAATGGCTATCATTACAGAAATAGAAAGTGGAATCGATCAGAATAAAGTAAAAAAATTAACGGCTGATCAACTGGAAATCAATAATAGTATTCATTCTTATGTGATAATTCCTGAGCGAAAAAAGGCAATTGAAAAAGCGATCAATATAGCCCAAAAGGGGGATATTATATTGATTGCGGGTAAAGGTCATGAAGATTATCAAATTCTGGGAACAAATAAAACACCGTTTGATGATCGTGTTGTCGTTCGGCAAGCTTTGACATTGAGGGGTTACTAAAATAGATAGATGAATAATGTTTCAGCGATATTTACAATGGAAGAAATACTGAAAGCTACTGGAGGGGTTTTAATTTCCGGTGCTTCGGAAAATCTATTTTATGGAATTTCGACTGATTCAAGGCTGGTAAGTAAAGGAAATATTTTTGTGGCACTCCAAGGTGAAAGGTTTGACGGCCATAATTTTTTGCAGGAAGCTCTGGATAAAGATGCCGCCGGAGTGTTAGTACATGACGAACAAAAGATTAAGCAAACTTCCGTAAATACTGCCGTTGCGGTGATCAAGGTTGCCGATACTTTAGCCGCGCTGGGGGATTTGGCTCATCAGTGGAGAAGAAAATTTTCTATTCCCGTGGTTGGCTTAACTGGCTCCTCCGGCAAGACAACAACTAAAGAAATGATGGCTGCAATCATCGGTCAAAAGAAAAATGTTATGAAAACCGAGGGCAATTTAAACAATTTGATCGGTCTGCCGCAGACGATATTTCGTATTAATGATGAATATGAACTCGTCATTTTAGAAATGGGCACGAATACTCGCGGAGAAATAAAGCGACTGACTCAAATTGCTGAGCCGGACATAGCACTGATAACAAATATTGGACCGGCGCATTTAGAGGGATTCGGCTCCATTGACGGTGTGCGCGAAGAAAAAGGTGACTTATTTTATAATATGGATAAGAACGGCATTGCCATAATCAATCTTGATGATGAGCACGTAAGAATTATTGCCGAAAAATGGAAAGGCAGGCGTATTACTTTTGGAATGAGCTCCAATGCAGATATTTCGGTGAAAGATATTGGAAAAAATAGCGTCAAAGGAATGTGCTTTAACTTAGTTATCGGCGCTAAAATGCAAAAAGTAGAAATGAAAATTGTCGGCATCCATCATGTTTATAATGCTATGGCGGCAGCGGCGACAGCCCGGGCTGTGGGCATTAACGATGAAATAATAACGGAAGGTCTGAAGGCTTTCCGGCCGTTTAGCGGGCGCATGGAAATAGTCAAATTAAGAAACGGTGCTTACCTTTTAGATGATTCGTACAATGCCAACCCGTCTTCGGTAAGGGAAGCGCTAATGACATTAAAAGATTTAAAAAACCACCATAATTGTTATGTCTTTTTAGGCGATATGCTGGAGTTGGGAGAGGCGGCTGATAAAATGCATCGCCGGATCGGAATGCTGATAGCGACGATTGGAGTCAATGCACTTTTTCTTCAGGGTGATTTTTCTGCGGTAACAGCCGCCGGAGCTATGGAAGGCGGACTGCCGTCACAAAATATCTATTTTTCGTCCGATAGTGAAGAAAACATGAATTATTTGAAAAAGAATTTAAAAAAAGGCGATTGGATATTAGTGAAAGGTTCCCGCCGGATGAAAATGGAAAAAATAGCGGCTAAAATATACGAAGATTTTGACGGCGAAAAAACAGGTGGGAATAACAACAAAAAAATCCATTAGTCGGGAGATAGTTAAAAGTGATTTATTATTTATTATATCCTTTACATACATCTTATTCGTTTTTTAACGTATTCCGTTATATAACTTTCCGGACAATTTTTGCGTCAATCACCGCGCTTTTGATTTGCCTGGTGGTTGGTCCACCGCTTATTCAAAAATTACAAAGTTTACAAATCGATCAGCAGATAAGGGAAGATGGGCCGCAAAGCCATTTGCTCAAGAAAGGCACTCCCACGATGGGGGGAATATTGATAATCTTTGCAGTAGTTTTTTCCACCCTGCTTTGGACAGACCTTTCCATTAATTACATTTGGTTGATATTGCTCGTAACAGTCGGTTATGGGTTGGTTGGATTTGTTGACGATTATCGCAAACTGGCCGGTAAGAGTTCCCATGGTATATCCGGAAAAGCAAAGTTGGCCATGGAAATTGTAATCGCTCTGTTTGTCAGTGTGATTCTTTATTTGAAACCAGGGTTTAATTCGCAAGTAGCCATTCCGTTTTTTAAAACTGTATCACCGAACCTTGGTTGGGGTTATGTTGTGCTTTCTACTTTTATTATAGTGGGGGCAGCTAATGCCGTAAATCTTACTGATGGCCTTGATGGTTTGGCTATTGGACCTGCGACAATCTGTTTTGCCACTTATGTTCTTTTTGCCTACTTTGCCGGAAATGTGAAGGTAGCTTCATATTTACAGATTCCTCATGTTTCCGGTGCCGGTGAATTGGCTGTATTTTGCGGGGCACTTGTGGGTGCAGCTCTTGGCTTCCTTTGGTTTAATGCATATCCCGCGGAAGTATTTATGGGAGATGTCGGCTCGCTTTCACTCGGAGGAGCGCTAGGAACAATGGCAATTATAACCAAACAAGAAATATTGCTTGCTATTGTCGGTGGTATATTTGTCATGGAGACTTTTTCGGTAATCTTTCAAGTTGGTTATTTTAAGCTGACACAGGGGAAGCGAATTTTTCGCATGGCTCCTCTGCATCACCATTTTGAATTGAAGGGGTGGGCGGAGCCGAAAGTAATCGTGCGTTTTTGGATTATTTCTATATTGTTAGCCCTAATGGCTATGAGCACATTGAAGTTACGTTAGAGGG
>DLME01000081.1:2826-4173 GCA_002479215.1 Syntrophaceae bacterium UBA7544 | reverse complement strand
TTTCTACAAATCTTCTACAAAACGATATGGGAAACCCCCAAACACGATACTACAAAACAATACAATATAATACACACTTTCTCTAGTGTTTGAGCGTGGAATATAGCGCATACCGGATTCGCAATAGTTCCTATTCTTTAGTACCCGTTTTTATTTTGAAGGTAAAAGGTATAGGTGTTACGTTGCACATGCCATCAACATCGTGGCTCAGTATGACCGTTAAGGTGGCTCTCACTCACCGTATCAGTGGCTCAATTTGACTCTACTGCCATTCCCATGGACGCCATCTCCTGGAATTGTTTCAAAACATGCTCGGCTACATTGGGAGTTGCCAATAGGCTATCATTGATCGGATACTCACCACGGGCCACGCGTCGGATGACTGTTTCCAATTCTATTGTGTTTGCTTTTTTGTCCAAATAGGCGGCTGCGCCTATCCGAATTACTTCAAACAGTTCATCGTTGCTTACTACTGAAGTCATCATCACCAATCTTGTGGCAGGGTAACGCCGCAGAAGCTTGCGACCAGTTTCAAGGCCACCAGGCGATGGAGAACCAATATCCAACAATACTACTTCAGGCGAATTGTTTTCGATAATGACCTTCAGATTATCGTCAGGACTGGCCTCAACAATTTCTAAATCAAATTGATCAATAAAGGCCTGTTTAACCCCGGCTCTGAAGAAAGGCTGCTCATCAATTATCACTACTTTGATGTTAGCCATCTATTTCACACTCCTTGACCGCTTGACAAGGTCACAATTTTGCATCTTTTTTACTTTCCGCATGCATGTCGGTGAGAAATTGATTGATATCCCTCACCATAAATCTGCGGTCACCTCGCGATGTAATGGAATAAGACCTTATTATGCCTTTGTCAGCCCAGCGTCTCAAAGTATTGGGGTGAACATGGAGGACCTTAGCCACTTCGCTGACGGTTAACATATTATCAGGCAGAATATCAATTACCATGCGTTAACTTATCCTCCTTTAATTAATCTATCTATAAGATAGTTCATTTTGCTTTCCCCGAATATAGTCCAAATGAACAAAGAATGCAGTCATTAGTACTAACAAATTATGTGAGTCGTTGAAAAATTTCACTGGACAAAAGATTAACAATGTCACTATGCCCTTTTTTGTCAGCAGAGGTGACCAATGGTGACCAATTACGCATAAAAAGCGTGGTCAGCAAAGGCCACCACAGGCATGGTAACCAATAGCCAACACCTCGTTGTATAATAAAAGTAATTTTCAACATTAAACTGGAGCAGCAAAATTGAGTGCGCTTACAAGTTATCGGCATCAAATCCAGGCAGGAGATATTGCCATTATTTTAGATTCTCT
>DLME01000081.1:0-2706 GCA_002479215.1 Syntrophaceae bacterium UBA7544 | reverse complement strand
ATGGAAAATAAAATGCACAGGCACGTTCATTATACATATGCAACCTATTTATGCACGTTGCTAGGTTTTGTAACCAGGAATGGCATCGAAGTTGGGGATAAGGAAAGTCGTTACATCGTTTTCGACCCGGAACTGCTGGCACAAAAACGAGCGCAATATTGCCGGATTCCTGCGGAACCGAATGTGATGAAAAAAAGGGTTTAGTTGCCTAAATGAATACAGAGAAAGAAGATATTCCGGTGATGTTGGATTGTCTCCAGGAATTATTTAACGAATATGGAGATAATGTAACGCCGACCCTACTCGTGGAACGGATGGAAAGCAAATTGCATAGGCATATGCAAATGCAATCCGTTGTCCATCAATATGCATCTTTGGGGTTTTTTACAAAAAGAAATAATGCAATGCAAAAATACTGCATCATTGTTGACCTCGAACTCTTAGCAGAAAGAAGATCCCAATTCTATAAGGGCGATAAAGGCAAATTAAATTGATAACTAATGACCGGAGTCTATATCGAGCCAAGCAAAAAGAGATGGTGGCTTTATTGGATGCCCTTCAGGAATTATTTCAGGAAAGCGGAGACGAAGTTACACCAAAACAGCTTAAAGAGAGGATGGAACAAAAACTCCACACTAAAGTTCCCCTTCACCTCGTCGTTTCTGCATACACGTCGTTGGGCTTTGTTTCGAGAAAATCGAGTAAGCATGGTGAAGAACGTTTTATTATTCCCAATCCCGCGTTGCTGGCGGAAAGACGAGCCCAATTCTTAAGAGCTGATATATCCTCTAACAAGTGAACAAAGGTTTAATTTGTGTCATTCCACCTGCATCCGCACTTTTCACAACAAAAACCGATGGCGGTACGATATTTTTTGCCACTACCGCAGTTTGGGCATCTGTTGAATAATTGTCTTAATCTTGCTTTGAACACACGATACTCCGTAGAAAATCATGATAGCCGAATCTTTTAAAGAGCCAAAATTAACGATATTTTAGGCACACCCTAACATCAGGATAGACTATAAATTTTCTTGCCCATCAAAAATTTAAAATTATGGTTTCAAACCGGCATTGTTTATTTGCAACTGCCAATACGGAACATGCTCGTCCCACAGTCCGGGCAAACACCCTTATTAGCTGGTTTGCCATTTTTCATGGTGATAGCCTTGGCATTTTTCATTTCTTTCTTTGAATGACACTTTACACAATACGCTTCCATGTTCTTTCTCCCAATATTCGGTTATTTCGATCATATTTCGAACCTGGTGACTAATTCAACTTTACTTTAACTTTTACCTCTGTCAATACGTAGGGAAACGATTAGGTCCCTGAAGCTGTTTTTAGATTCATTGAAAACACCAATTGCTGGATAACCGCAGTAAAATCAGAAAAATTTACTGGTTTTTGAATGTAATTATTAGCCCCCAGCCTGCGACATTCAATGATGTCCTTTTCTTCATTAGAAGATGTAAATATCACTACGGGAACCAAACTGGTTTTAGCAGATGCGCGGATTTCACGCAATACTTCAAAACCATTTAGCCTGGGCATTTTCAAATCAATCAAAACCAATGAATGAAGATCTTCGGGGGCGCATCCGCCATCGCCATTATTACCGAACAGGTAAGCCAACGCTTCAACACCGTCGTTGCTTTTCCTCCTGAATTGACTACCCCATCATGTTATCACAAACCTTGAGGAGTAACTTGGAGGCTGGACCAACCGCAGGATCGAAGTCAAACCAAAGTAGCCGAGGCGATTAAAGCTTAACGATTCAATCTAAGCAGCCATTATCGTCATTTTTATTGATTGTGGACTACCGAGTTCTTTTACCTGCTCTTTGGTAAGATAAATGGTAATAGGATGGTCTTCTTTATTCTCTTTGTATCTCCAAGTTCCCGGTGTCTCTTTTTCTTTGACGAGTATAATTTCCAACGCTGTTTTCTCCATCTTCCGCGATTCTAATTATCCCAACGTACGCATTGATAAAAGAATTGCCTTATTCGTATTTTCTTCCAGGTACTCCCACATTTCAATAACCTTCTGATTGTGGAGTCATGCGATCCTTAATGGAGAAGTAAACTTTTTCAGCGGTAGTTTTCGGCATAATCGCGAAATCGGGGATAGTTTTCTTAGCCTCCTCCTGCTTCCGTTTTATTTCACTAGTCCAATAATCAACTTGCACTTTGGTATACTTTTCCTGGTAAATATCTCTGAGCATTAATTCTGCAGCTTTTTGATAGGAGCCATTCTCGATTAAATCGATGGCGGGGTGACTCATCTTTTCTCCTTCCCAATTTTTTTATCAATGCAAAGTTATGAATATCGCACGGCGCTCCCGCAAATTATTTTAAATTGAATGGTTCTTTTCGGATATTAGAGTGTTGCGATTAATGATGCGATTAGCTAATCCACTCTGGTCTTCAGGAGATAAACCCAAAAATGCCTGCCAGAAAACCTCTGCTTGGGGACTAACAGCATCTGGTTCTTTTTCGGATTGAACTATAGTCGGCTGAGATGCCTTTGTTTGACTCATTAAGCCCCATCCCCGAGGTGCATAAAATCTACTTCCGCTGTTAGCAGTTTTGCCATACAGTCCCAGCAGTCGGCTTACCTTCTGCTTGACGAAGATTGCTTCCTCTGAATTTTCTTCAAGAGATGTGAACCATTTATTTAAAACCGGTTCTGCAGCACGCCCACTTAA
>DLME01000153.1:13915-16486 GCA_002479215.1 Syntrophaceae bacterium UBA7544 | reverse complement strand
CCAAGTTGTGGGAAGCAACCGGCCTCAAATACAGCGATCTTCTGGATAAGCTGATAGCTCTGGCGCTGGAGCGCCATCAGAAAAAATTAGAAATTAAGACAGAGGGTGTCTAGTCATAAGATTACTAATGTTAGTTTAGTATATTTGAGCCAAATGTGGATGTGACCGAGACGGGTAAACATTGCTCAACTTAGTCACCTATCTCGCTTACGGAAATTAAAGAACAAACTTTTTATAGGAGGTAGCAATATGAAACGACCAGCATCACTAGTAACAGCAATTTTTCTCCTCTTGTTAGCTTGCGCCCAATTGTGCCGTGTATTTTTGGGCGTCAGCGTGGTTGCCGCGGGAGTGGAAATTCCCATCTGGCCCAGCGCGATTGCCATTGTAGTTTTGGTCGCTCTGGCAGTGTGGCTCTTGCTGGAAAGAAAGAAATAGCTAAAAAATGTAAGATAATCGGTAATTGGGCATGGTTATGTAAAAAGCTCAAGATGCAAAGTATGTAAATACCGAGGAATGATGTGTACTCAGACATACGCTGTAATGTCGAAGTACGCAGTACGACCCTGAGCGTACGCCGGGTAAACTCCGCAGATGTATGCCTTGCGGGAGAATTTTTGCGACGCCATCAGATGTCCCAGATAAATATCACACCGCTGGTGGGGAAAATCCATTCTTTGTCGGATATCTTAATATCGACGAATTTACCTTTATTTCCCGATAGGGAAGGCTGGGGATGCCTGCCGGCAAAAAAGCTCTCTGCTCTCACATTTTTTAACTTTGCTTTTTCATAATTGAAGTTAATATCCACACCCCTTGTGGGGTAAATAAGATAAACAGGAAAAATTTTATTGTCCTTTGCCTGCTTGGTGGATATTTCTATTTCGATTTTTACTTCGCTGTTTATTTTTTCTTTGAGCTTGTCAGTACCGCACCAAACCTCATAACCCCTTCTGGTCTTTTTTGTTTCCATAATAGGGATATCTTTGTTATCAACTCGCACGCGCTCGACGGTAAAATCACGTTCCATGACCAAATTCTTGCCGTTGCTCAGAAGGCAGCGATATTCGCAGCGCGAGTCTTCAAATAATGCCGCTAATTGCGAATTATTCAAGGCGCAACCGATCATAAAAATATTGTTTCTAATCGTTTTTTTATATTCAATGTGCGTGCTTACGCGAAAATAGGCATCGGAATGTTTTGCGGCGTTCTTCACTTTCGGCAATTGCGCTATGCGAATGTTGTAGCGGAAGCAGGAACGCAATTCTAGCTGGCGATCTTCCTTGCCGAAGAGCGTTTCAAACATTTCGTAATAAATGGCGTTACCCAGTTCCTCATTGCGAGTGCGCGTTTGCAGACAATGGCGGATAATATTATCAATACGGGAGATGGATTTTTCCTCGTCCGGAATAAATATTCGCCGTAGCCGCGGCTCGACTGTATCTGCTTTTCCTTTTTGCAAAAATATTCGCGGCGCTCTTTTTCCTAAAGCGCACAACACTTCATAGCTGATGGTTTTCGCCTTGGCGGCAATTTCATTGGCGCTGATGTATTCTTTGCCTTGCTTGCCCAAAAGAACAACCTCATCGCCCACGACACAATCAGGAATGTGGGTGACATCAATTGTGCACATATCCATCGAAATCCGTCCGACAACAGGCGCGCGCTTACCGCGGATTAAAGCCTCTCCCTGATTGGAAAGGATAAAAGCGTAACCATCACCGTAACCTACGGGAATAGTAGCAATACGTGTTTGCTTTTGAGTAACATAAGCGCTGCCGTAACCAATGCCGTAACCTTCGGGAAAATCTTTTAATAAAACAACGCTGGTTTTAAAAGACATGACCGGAGCTAGCTTGGCTTTGGACTGAGTCTCTACTGAAGGATAAATGCCGTAAGTCATGAGACCCGGACGTACCATATTCAATTTAAATTCAGGGTAATTTAAAATCGCGCCGCTGTTATCTATATGCCGGATGGGAATGTTTATCCCCCAGCGCTGAAGATCGGCAAGCAAATCCGAAAACAATTGCCATTGCTGATCATTGTAGGGAAGCATAACTTCGCTTGCGGCAAAGTGGCTAAAAATTCCTGTAAGCTCAATATTGGGCAACTTGGATATTTCCTGGATGAGATTCAGCGCTTCACTGTGCATTGTTCCGCCGCGTCCCATACCGGTGTCAACTTCGATATGTACAGGCAATTTATGACCGGATTTTTCCAGCGTTTTATGCAACTTTTTGGCAAAATCCGCGTCCGAAACCGATGGAGTAAGATTGTATTTTATTATTTGTTCGATTTCCGCCGCTGTTGAAGGTCCTAAAATAACGATAGGAGCTGCGATGCCGCTGATCCTAAGCTGAACGCCTTCATCGGCATTGGCCACTCCCAGCATCTTTGCTCCGTTTTTTAAGGCGATATTGGAAATTTCTATGGCGCCGTGCCCATAAGCATCGGCTTTTACGGCCTGCATAAAATCAACTTGCGGCCCGATCAGTCTTTTTATTTCTTTCAGATTACCGATAAAATTATCAAGATCAACTTCGACCCAGCTGCGATATTTTTGTTCCT
>DLME01000153.1:0-13888 GCA_002479215.1 Syntrophaceae bacterium UBA7544 | reverse complement strand
ACTGCGATATTTCTGTTCTGTCTTTAACGGCATATATATTCAGTCCCGCAGATAATTATCACTTCGTTTTCATGGTCAATACGGCGTAATCCGGAAAAATTTATTAATCCTTTGCTTCATTGATTGCTCTTTCATTTATTTTCCAAAAACAATTCACGAATATCTTTCCCCAGCATAGTTAAAGATTTTATATTATACGTCATCTAAAACCTTATTTATATTAAAGCTTACCGCCGCAGAATCATATCAAACCATCGATGAAAGTCAAGTTGTCTATGTCTTTCAAAAAAATCGGCCAGAAATGTTCAATCTATGCTTGAAATAATTTTTTTTTTGATTAGAATAAAATAAATAATGCTGGTAGGGTGAATATCTAAACCACGCAACAACGAGGAGGAAAGGCAAATGTCGAAAGTAAAAACTGGAGATGTTCTGAGTTGTGAAGTATGTGGACTTACCGTTGTGATAGACGAAGAATGCGGGTGCGCTACGGCCGGAGTTATTTGCTGTGAAGAACCGATGCTCAATAAAGGGCCGGTCGCGCCGAAAAAGAAAGCGCATGCTGCAACAGCGAAGAAAAAAAAGGCCATAACGAAAAAAGCAAAAACTGCAAAGAAAAAGAAGGTGGCGAAAAAGAAACCCGCAAAAAAACCACCGGCAAAAAAGAAGTCAACTAAAAAAAGAAAATAATTAGCCTGTACAGTGTCAATTCTCTGTTTTTTATAGAGCCCCTTAGCGGGGCTCTATAGGGTGTATTTCTTACGAAAGCGACTGTTATTACATTGATATTTCCGGCAGGAAGTCCTTTATATTTTCTTTAAAACAAATATTTCTGTCAGTGGAGCACCCTCCGACAGGAGCCGGAGGCACCCTAAAAACAACGCGACCTCCCGCGGGTCACGGCACTTTCCTCCCCCGGTCGGAGCCGGGGAATTCCGAGTCGCGGGATTGAGGAAAATTATGTGTGGAAGATTTGTTTTAATCAATAATGCGGGGCAAATTGCTGAGGAATTTAATTTAACTGATATCACTTCATCTTCCATATCTTCAGGAGATATTCACCCCGGACAAAAAGCCGCCTGCATAATAAACGAAGATAAAAAGAACCGTTTGCTGATTTTGCCCTGGGGATTTTCGCCGCCATGGTCAAAGCAGGCAACAAAATCCGGATTGCTGATTAATGCCCGCGCAGAAACTTTAGCCGAAAAACCAACCTTCAGAGAAGCTTTTCAAAGGAGAAGGTGCCTGATAGCTGCCGATGGATTTTATGAATGGTCCAAAGAAAAAAAACAATATTATTTTAATCTACAAAACCGCAGGCCTTTCGGATTAGCGGGTATCTTCGACGAGCCGAAGTTTCCGGCAACAGGCAAAGAGGCTTCTTTTGTCATTATCACCACCAGCCCCAACCGGCTCATCTCCCCGGTTCATAATCGCATGCCGGTTATTATTCCACGTGACAAACAATCCTTATGGCTGGATAACGGCAGATACGAAAAAACCGAACTGCAATCCCTAATGACTCCCTATCCGGCGCAAGAAATGGAAATGCGACCGGGAGTCTTTATTACCGGTCATTAAGTGGAGCCCCCTCCGACAGGAGCCGGGGGATTTCAAGTCGCGGGATTCACGCCTTTTTCTCATCGTCCTTCCCCTAATAAACAAATCGGAAGTCTCATCTGAGGCAATTTGTCGCCTTCATACAATACTTTTTCCAGAAACAATCCTGAAGGCGGGGCGGTATACCCGGCGGGGATTTCGGAATAAGATTTGAGCATCAATTCTATATCGCGGCAAGTAAAATTGCCGCGGCCGGTTTCGACGACAACCCCCACTATGCGGCGCACCATTTTCCAGAGAAAATGAGAAGCAACAATGCGCAAAGCAATAATGCCTTCGAATTCCTTTAACTCCACTCTTTCTATATTGACTTCTGTGGATGTGTCTTTATCCATCCTTTTATCGGCAAAAGAGATAAAATTATGGAATCCCTGAAAAATGCCGAGTGACTTTTGCATCATGCCTGAATCGAGCTTGTCTTTGACCCACCAGACATAACGTTTGCCGAAAGCGGTGCGCCTCTTCGCGATAAGATATAGATAACTCCGGGCAAGGGCGTTATGGCGGGCATGAAATCGCTCGTGGACATTTTCGATCTGCAATACATTGATGCTCGCGGGTAAGTTATCATTGAGGCCGATGCGAAGAGTCTCCGTATTAATTTTCCTGGAAGTCTTCAAATGGGCTACTTGCGCCAAAGCGTGAACCCCGGTATCCGTGCGTCCGGCTCCTTGAATTTCCACCGGCGCCCCTAAAACCTTTTGCGCCGCGCCGATTAAACTATCTTGAATGCTTTTGGCATTTTTCTGCGTCTGCCATCCGCTGTAATTAGTGCCGTCGTATTCCAAAATAATTTTATAATTATACATTTAATGAAACTCGCTAAAAACGAGCGCAGCGAAGTTTGAAGCGTTAGTTGACTTGATCCCGCCCCCATGTGTGATTGATCTCACTAGCGAAGCGTATCCGGATACGTTAAATATAACTTTGTTTGCATCGGTTCAGGGCTCGCCCTGAGGTTTAATATCATCATATTTAAGTTGCTGGTTTTGATTATAAGGATTATAAGGTACCAATACATTCAAAGCGGAAATTCTGTTTAGCAGATAGCCTTCCTGCTGGTCAAGGCAGCTTAACTCATATCCTAGGTGTAAAGTGGTAATTACGGCTTGCCCGATGATTTTTCTGCCTTCTTCGCCTGCTGAGTCTCTTGTTTTTATGCCCCAAATATTATGGAAAATAAGTGCACGACCGTTCTTCTCGCCAATGTACAGCATGACATGACCTTTTCGCCAGAGCAGACTTAAATAAGGAATTCCTTTTTCCAAAATGATTTTTTCCTTTTGCTCGGGAGAAAGACCTTGCAGTTCTATGTAATTCCCCACTTCTTTAACTTGATCTTCCGAGTGCCGCGGCAACCAAATGCCGAAAGGGGCAAAAAAATCTCTGGTCATAGATGAACAATCCCGATTGCCATAAAGACCGCCCCAGCCATAAGGTTCGCCGATTAATTCATCGGCAATCTTTGCTGCGTTGGCGTAATTGAAACGCAAAGGTTTGACCGTCGACATTTCCCGGCGAACGAAGCCGTGCTTGATTACGGCATTTGTGTTTTCATCCGCCGCCGCAACAAGTATTTCCAATTTATCCGGCATTTCTTTAACTAAGGGGAAAATATAGCCAAGTGACGTCCTCAGAATGAAATTGTCGTCGGCATCCAAAATAGAAGTTTGATCCCTGGTAATTACGGCATAACGGCCGGACTCCCATGTTTTTATGAAGCCGGCATCGACACGCGCGAAGTCCTCGACGGGTATCCAGCCGAAAGTATAACAGGTTTCCACAAGAGCCCAGGCTTTATCGGCACTGATATGGCAAACAAATATAGGCGTATTTGCGGCCACGGACGACCTCTGCAAATTATCAAAAGGCCAGCTGGAGCTGTCACCTTCGGAGCTATTAAAGTGCGGACCCTGTGTAGGCAGAATGCGGAGATTGGTGTTTCGCGTCGTGATGGCAAAATATAGCGCATTGGGATAGTTTTCTAAAAAAGCATTTTGCTGGAGTTTTTTTATCCAGGCCTTAGAATGTTTTATTTTGTTTTCGCCATAACCGAGATTTACGCTGAATTTTTTAAAATCAAAAAACACTCTTTCGGGCAAAGCATGAAAAGGCTGACGCTGGTGCCAAACAGAAAAGTAAATGATGTTATAGTCTTCATCCATTAGCGATTGAGTTTCTGCTGCAAGAATATCTTTTGTCTTGACCGTATCACTCAAATAAGAAGCATGATCTTGACGCAAGTCACTTACGTCTTTGACAGTATCTGCCTGCTTCAAACAACCGGCCAGCAGAAAGAAAATCGGCAAAACAGCAAAAGGAATTCGTCTTTTCATAAAAAAATACCTTGATTTAATTTTATAGATTTTTATAGTCTTTTTTTAAGTTTTGAGCAAGATTAAAGAACGATGAATGATTTTTTTCAACAGTTGATAAATAATTTTGTGGCATAAGATACCGAACACTGATATAAATGAAATGAACATTTCGGACGAGAAGAAAGGAGTCGAAAAGTGGATGATTTTGTACCCAGAAGAATTTTTTTTACAAAAGGGGTCGGCACGCACAAAGATGAATTGCATTCTTTTGAGCGTGCCTTAAGAGATGCAGGAATAGAAAAATGCAATTTGGTGCAGGTATCCAGTATATTTCCGCCCCGCTGCAAAATGATTTCTAAAACTCAGGGACTCAAAGAGTTAATCCCCGGCGCTATTACGTATTGTGTTATGAGTCGTTCCTGCACCAATGAACCTAAAAGGCTTCTGGCGGCATCAGTGGGATGCGCTATTCCAGCGGACAAAGCATCTTACGGGTATATAAGCGAGCATCACGCGTATGGTCAGACCGAAAAGCAGGCGGGTGACTACGCGGAAGATCTGGCTGCAGCCATGCTGGCCTCCACTTTAGGAATTGATTTCAATGTGGACGAAAGCTGGGATGAAAAAAAGGAGATTTTTAAAATAAGCGGCAAGATTGTTCGTACCCTCAACGTAACCCAATCAACAATTTGCAAAGATAATCAATACACCACGGTAATGGCCGCGGCTGTGTACGTCTTTTAGATATTGGCTGATAGGAATTGGCAACAGCAAGAATTGTATGCCTGAAAATGTTTATAAAAAAGAAATGCCGGATTTAAAGATGCAGGATGTCGGCGGAGTCGATTTACCCTATCTTTACTATGAGGGAGAAGCTTCGCCAATTCTTTTTGCCCATGCCACAGGTTTTTTGCCCTGGCTCTGGCATCCGGTAATAAAACAGCTTGTGCCGCAAAACCAAATATGGGTGCCGTATATCTGCAATTATCGCGAGTGCGATCCGGAAAAAGGCGGCCTTAGCTGGGATATTATCGCTAAGGACATATCTACCTTTTGCCGTTCGCTTAAAGTTAAAAATCCTTTGGTTGTCGGACACTCCATGGGCAGTACAGTACTGACCATCGCCGCCGCTAGTTATGGCATAGAGCCTCGCGGCATGATTCTAATCGAGCCTATTTTCCTGCCGGAAGAGTTTTACTCCATGAAAGCCACCGTAAAAGATCATCCGTTGGCTTCCAAATCGATAAAAAGAACAAATCATTGGAACAACGAAGAAGAAGCTTGGGCTTATTTAAAATCAAAATCACTTTTTTCCGACTGGGATGAGGAAGTTCTGGCGCTGTACCTCAAATACGGCATGGAAAAGCAAAGAGCAGGAGATTTAAAACTTACCTGCACGCCGGAAAGCGAGGCGGCGATGTTTATGGGCGGCTGGAGCAGGAATCCCTGGCCACTGCTGGATAAATTGACTTGTCCGGTATTGGTTGTAGAAGGAGAAAAAAGCGAAAATAAAAATTTTATCGATGCGAAAAAGGCGGTATCTTTATTGCGCCACGGTAAATATAAATCAGTTGAAGGAGCGGGACACTTAATCCCTATGCAGAAGCCCAAAGAAGTAGCTCAAATCATAAAAGAATTTTTAGCGGAAATAATATAAGCTGTAAAAATCACGGGGATGAACTCCAAAGCGAACTGCGTGGCATTTATATTGCCCCGCTAAGCTTCGCCCGCGGGATCAATCCCGCGTGGGGGCAGGATCAATTCGACTAACGCTTCAAACTTCGCTCCTCTTGTTTTCAGCGAGTCTCATTGAGAAGAAACATTTTAATTGGCTTTCTTTATACCGGTTAATGCGGCAATCTTTTTTTCTTTCGGCATTCTTTTAATTCTAATTTCCAGACGCATCGCTTCTTTTCTATTCATGCACCCACTCCTCGTTATTAATTTTACCGGCAGTCTTGCCCGTGTATATTTGGAAGCAATGCCTTTATTATGCGCCATCAGGCGTTTTTCGATATCGTTGGTTAAACCGGTGTAAAGACTATTATCATTACACCGTAAAAGATATACTACCCATGATTTATTTACCGGTTTCTCTTTTGCTTTCATAATTGTGAAACCATATCACATCGCTTGATATATTTCTATTGGAGGGGAATGCGTAAGCATAGCGAAAGAGTGGTTGCCTATCCCGATGATTCCGTAAGCGACGGCACAAAGATAAAACCGAGAAAATAAAAATTAAAAGTCCCACTTTCATTTGTCAATCTTCGACCGGATCCGTTCCTGATATTCCATAATCTCGTTTCTCAAGATGTCGAGATCCGCAATGCGATCATCAAGCCTTTTCAGGTGATTACTCAAAAGTTCGAGCAGGCGTTTGAGCACTTTCTCGTTGGATTTCTCGATTGTCCACATCGCTTCCAGTTCCTGCATTTCCGAAAGCGTCATGCCCATGATTTTCAGCCGCTTGATCAGTTTCAGACGGCGCAGATCAACATCGGTATAAACCCGGCGGCCCCCTTCAACGCGCTTGATGGAATTGAGCAGGCCGATTTCCTCGTAATAACGAACTGTCCGCTGACTCATTTCCAGCTTTTTTGCCAACTCACCGATGGAGATGAATTCATCACTCATAGGTTTCCACCTTTACTCATGAATTTCGCATAAATCAGGCTGCGTATTTTTCCCGAAGTTCTCTTTTTAAAATTTTACCTGAAGGATTTTTTGTCAGCGCCTTTGCGATAAAAACCTTCTTCGGGCACTTAAAGGCCGCCAACCTTTTTTTACAGAAGTCAATAATATCCGTATCGGATAATTTTGACCCGTTTTTTAAAACTACGACGGCTGAAACCACCTCTATCCATTTCGGATCGGAAAGTCCGATTACAGCCGCTTCCTCAATTGCCGGATGCGAATAAAGCACCTCCTCGACCTCCCGTGAGGCGACATTCTCGCCCCCAGTCTTAATCATATCTTTTTTTCTGTCAACAACATACAGATACCCGTCGTTGTCGAATACACCGAGATCGCCGCTGTGAAACCACTCAAACTGGAAGGCTTCGGCAGTCTTCTCCGGGTCATTAAGATATCCGGTCATTACCTGGCCCGACCTGTGGACTATTTCACCTACCTCCCCCAAAGGAACAAAACCGCCGTTATCATCCATCAACCTTGTCTCTACATTTAATGCGGGTTTGCCCGCGGAGCCCGGCTTATTGATCTGGTCCTCTGGCTTTAATATAGTGGCAACGGGCCCCATTTCAGTCTGCCCGTAATAATTCCATAACCGTATTCCGGCAAAGGTCTGACTGAGCTGTTTAATGACCTCAATCGGCATGATGCTCGCACCATACGCCGCCTTCTTGAGGCTACCAAGATTGTAACTATTAAATTCCGGATGATTGAGAAGCCCTATCCATACAGTCGGCGGAGCAAACATATGGGTTACTTTGTACTTTTCAATGTTTTTCATTATCTCTACCGGATCCGTTTTATGCAGGATAATATTTTTTGCCCCGACATAAATAAACGGCATCAAAAAGCAGTGCAGCTGGGCACAGTGGAAAAGCGGAAGGGCATGAATACTGATATCCTTTTTTTCATACTGACCGTCTACGATACAACTGAAATATTGGGACATAAGCGAGCGGTTGGAAAGCATCGCCCCTTTTGGTTTTGATTCCGTTCCGCTGGTGTAGGGTATCTGGACTATATCTTCCGCCGATACATCCATATCCGGTTCATCGTCGGACATTCCGGACATCTCTTTTTCGAGGTCAAAATATCCAGCGGGCAAGGCACCTGATTCCACTGGAATCAGCCCCCATTTTTGCACCAAGCGGAAAAGTTCTTTTTTCTGTTCGACCAGCGGCAGTAGTGCGTCCTCCACCAGAAAAATTTTCGCGCCGGAGTGTGAAACAACATAAGATATTTCTTCGCTATTGAGCATATAATTGACCGGCACCTGCGCCGCCCCGATTTTGGAGAGGCCCAAAAGCGATATCGGATAGTAATGCGAGTTATACGCATTGATAGCCACTTTGTCCCCCTTTTTAACGCCGTACGCAAGCATCAGATTGGCAAAGCGGCATGCCTCCATTTCCAGTTCGGAAAATGTCAGCGTTTTGCCTTGGAAAATAATTGCGGTTTCGTCGGGATACCTGGAAGCTGATCTTCTGGAAATGTCGCCGATCGTATCGCGGTGAAATTTGTTTGTCATATCGTTTAATCCATCCTAATTAATTAGTGGAGACCCCTCCAGCAAGAGCCGGAGGTTCCTTAAAGCAACGCGACCTCCCGCGGGTCACGGCGATTTCCTCCCCCGGCTGGAGCCGAGGGATTCCAAGTCGCGGGATTAAAAAACTTAACAGCAGCAAACACTGTTGTGTAAACCTGTTTTAAAAACATGATATTCAGATTAGTTTTTGTATTTTCTGGCGAAGGTCTCCTTCATTTTATATTTCTGAATCTTGCCGCTGGCCGTCATCGGAAAAGTATCAACGAACTCCCAATATTTGGGAATCTTGTGCCGGGCTATCTTGCCCTTGCAGAACTCACTGAACTCTTCGGGTGTGGCCCTCTGCCCATCCTTGAGCTGAATTGCCGCCAGAACCTGCTCTCCATATTTTTTATCGGGAATTCCTATTACCTGCACACTGACAACCTTCGGGTGTTTGTAAAGAAACTCCTCGATTTCCCGGGGATAGATATTCTCACCGCCGCGAATAATCATATCCTTAATCCGCCCGGTCACTTTAAAATAGCCATTTTTATCCACTTCCCCCAAATCGCCCGTGTGCAGCCAGCCATCTCTATCAATAGCTTCAGCCGTGGCTTCGGGCATCTTATAATACCCTTTCATCACACAGGCGCTGCGGGTAACAATCTCACCCTGAACATCGTCTGGTAAATCTTTCCCGCTTTCCGGATCGACAATTTTGCCTTCGATGTCCGGTAAAAGCCTGCCGACAGTCGCTACCCGCAGTTCCACCGGATCGTCACGCCGCGTCATCGTCATCACGGGAGCGGACTCCGTTTGGCCAAAGGCAATCACAACTTCTTCACAGTGCATCTTTGTTCTGACCTGATTCATGGTTTCTTCGGGACATGGCGCTCCGGCCATAATGCCTGTCCGCAGAGATTGCAAATCGTAACGCTCAAAATCAGGATGATTCAACATCGCAACAAACATCGTCGGCACTCCGTTTACTGCCGTACAACGCTCAGCGGCTATCATCTGAAGGGCTTTGGCGGGATCGAAGAATTCCAAAACAACCATAGTCGAACCGTGATACACACAATTCATCGTGCTCATCACACAGCCGAAGCAATGAAATAACGGCACCTGAATCAGAAGGCTGTCTTTTTCGGTCATACCCATCACATCCCCGACCATGCGGCCGTTATTGACAACATTGTGGTGGGTAAGCATGACTCCTTTAGGGAAACCGGTCGTCCCTGATGTATACTGCATATTGATGACATCGTGATCATCAAGAGATTTCATCCGATCATTCAATTCCTGATCCGTGATATTTTTCCCCATGTTAATAAAATCTTTAAAATGGAACATCCCGGGCGTCACTTCCCTCGGGCCGATAAAAATGACGGTTTTCATCAAGGGAAGTTTCTCTGAAACCAGACGTCCCGGTTCACAGACATCCAATTCCGGAATGATACGCCGGGCAGTTTCATAAAAGCTGGTGTCCCGGTAAGATTCCATAAGAAACAGGGTTGTGGAATCGGACTGTTTCAGGATATACTCCAATTCATGGGATTGATAACTGGTATTGACCGTCACCAGAACCCCGCCGATCATTCCCAGGGCAAATTGCAAATAGACCCATTCCGGGATATTAGTCGTCCATACGGACACATTGTCTCCCCTTTTAACGCCTATGGCCATAAGCCCTTTGGCAATAGCTTTGCAGTTATCATAAAAATCCCGATAATTTTGCCGGACACCGAATTCGGGATGGATAAGGGCGAGATTTTGCGGATAGCACGCCGCCGTTTCCCGAATTACCTGGCCGATTGTTTTATGGACAAAGCCGGACATAAAAGCACCCCTTTAATTTATTGTCTTGAAATCAGCGAATATTTTCATTTAAGAAAAGCCGAATATCTTTGGAAAAAAAATTTTACTTTGACTGTTAATTTACCTGCCCTATTGCCACTTAACGTAAACTGGGTTAAGTATAACCGAAATTGATAATCTGTCAAGAAATATTAGCCAGTTAATGTCGTTGGCCGGTTCGCCTTCTTTATAAACGAAAACCCATCTTCAGAAAAAAATTCTAAGTATTTTAGGATTTTATCAATTGCAGTTGGAAGAGTATTTCCAATCGCTTTTTTTATCAAAATAAAGTAATAAAAGATCAGTACGAGGCATATTATGCGGATCAATACAAACAATGGCAGGCCAATAATAATGAGCAGTATATTGTTTTTCTCTTTGCTCCTCTTCCTGGGTTTCCTGGAATCGTGTTCATTAAAGCCAACTATTATTTCTCCGGAGGGGACATGGAGCTATCCTGGTGGTGCCGCTGAGCCGATGTCCATGGTTTTTCATTCCGACGGAAAACTTACTTTTGTCGGCGGTTTTAAAAAGTTCAATGAGGCGACATGGCAATATGATAAAAAGACGCAGAATCTGCAGATAAAGGTTTCGAACTACGATAAATCCAATAATGAATGCGGCGATTTTTCAAGCGAGGAGTATTCATGTTTGCTTTATAATAGCAAAACGGACTCCTTCGAATGCAAATGGACCTCAAAAACCGAGAGCCTCAGTTTTTTAGGTTGGAATTTTTTGCGGAAATAGGAGATTAAGAATATTCAGAAAAGCAATACTATCTCGACTGAATTCAGCACAAGCCACGCTCTGATAAATAATTTTTTTATCTACGACAATATGAAAAGTTTATTAACTTCTTCCTGTAATGTTGTTTTTTGAATTTCCATTCTTGATCCAATATTTCAATCGGGAATCTTTGAACTTGCATGTTTGTTATAAATTTTATTGACACACAAAGCCGCTTATCTTATACGTCCTCCACGAAAAAAGAATTCTTATCAAACCTGCGGGAGTAAAGAGTTACCTAATTACTGAGATGAACAACCGACCCATCATTCCCATGTCTGGAATTTCCAAGACACTAAAGACAGGACTGCACCAATGACTACTTTTACAGTTGATAAACAAACAAAGAGACGTTTTAATTCCGACCCAAAGCTTTTCATCGAGAAGGCCATTAAAAATTTCGTTCGGACCAGTCCGGCGAACCGTCTTACATCTTTCCACGATCAACCCATTTTTGACGAGCCGCTGATTGGCTTTGCCGATGGAGACGACCCATTGTTTGCCGAGTTCAAGAAGATTGTTCACGAAAAGCATCTCAGCCCGCGGGAAATACTCTCGCTGCATCTCACAGAGACGTTAAAGCATGAAACTGCCGAGATCGGAAGCATCAGTGTCATTTCCTTTGTTTTACCTATTCCTGCCGAAACAAAACGGAGCAACGCGCAGGAAAAAGAAGGACCTTCTCTGCGTTGGAATCATACTCGCTGGCAGGGGCAGGATTTCATCTCAGATCTTTCGAAGTATTTAGTATCACTTCTGGAGAGTATGGGTTTTTTGGCCATTGCTCCGGATTTATCACCCTTTTTTGAAATTTTACTTGTGCCGGGCGGTTTTGCTTCCAAATGGTCACAAAGACATATCGCTTATGCGGCCGGTTTGGGCACCTTCAGCCTCAATGACGGCTTCATCACCTCCAAAGGGCTGGCCGTGCGTTGTGGCAGTGTAGTGACCAATCTTAAACTGGAACCATCGATAAGACCATATACCCACCATTTGGCCAACTGTCTTTTTTATGCAACGGGCAAGTGTGGCAAGTGTATCCTCCGTTGTCCTGGCGGCGCAATCAGTGAAAAAGGCCACGATAAGCTCAAATGTTTCCAGATGCTCTTCGAGAAGCAAAAACCATGGATAGAGGGCGCTTACGGGAAAGGATACATCGGGGAATACGCAGGCTGTGGTCTATGCCAGACCGGTGTCCCTTGCGAAAATCGTATCCCCGTGCCTGAGTCCAAGCAGCAGAAAGTCGATTGAAAAATTCCTTGCTTTTCATGAATATTCAAACGCGAATGTTTGTAGGTGTTGCTATGGTCAATATTTAATTGACATACAATGAACGTTTCCCCTATACTGTCTGCCAGGAAAAAAGTTCTTATTGATTCAATTTATCAATGCAAATTTAACCGTAAGCAGCCATGGTTAACCGGTGATAATATCTATGACCGTAAAATCCAAAAAAGATCGCATTGCCGCAATGATTGCTTCCCTCAAGCGAGCAGCAGCGGGAGATTATTCGAAAACAATCGATATCGCAGGGAACCATGATGAGCTCGATTCGCTTGCCGAAGCGATGAATATGATGCTCAAGAAAACAAATAAACTTCTTTCCGGACAAAGACAAACAGAATCAAAACTAAAGCCGAGCGAGAAGCGCTACAAAAATATCCTCAAGGCGTTAACGGAAAGCGAACAACGCTACCGGATGATTGTCGAGAATGTCCATGATGTGGTTTTTACGGTCGATTTCAATTTCCAGTTTACCTTCATCAGTCATCACCGTACACTATTAACGGGTTATACACCGGAAGAAATCAAAAAAATTACCGCTGACAAACTAGTGACCGCTCAATCTCTGGAGTTCGTCTCCAATGTATTTGCCAAAGCAATGGAATCGCAGAAAAACGGGCAACCTAACCAAGCGAACGGATCGAGAACGCTAGAAGTGGAAGCATATCATAAAAACGGCGGCACTGTCTGGTTGGAAATTACCGCAACATTCGGTAGAGACGTGCATGGTAAAGCACAGGAGATTATAGCGGCTGCTCGAAATATTACGGCGCGCAAAAAAATCGAACTGGCTTTAGAGGAGAGCGAGAAACGCTACCGCATGATTGTCGAAAACATACATGAGGTCGTCTTGACGACCGATCTCAATTTGCACCAGATCTATGTCAGCCCGTCCTGCCTGTGGCTTATAGGCTACAATCAGGAAGAGGTTATGAGTTTACCTATTGATAGGCTCCTGACACCGGACTCTTTTACACTGGCGCAAAACACATTGGCGGAAGAATTGACCATCGAGTTCAGCGGTGAACCCATTGACCCGTCTCGATCAAGAACGATCGAACTGGAAGTACATCATAAAAATGGTGGCACAGTCTGGCTGGAAATCACGGCCACTTTTATCCGCGATGAAAACGACAAACCCACCGGACTGCTAATTGCCGGCAGGGACATTAATGCGCGGAAAAAGGCCGAGGAGGAAAAGGCAAAACTTGAAGAACAGCTGCTACAGGCTCAGAAGATGGAATCGGTAGGAAGGCTGGCCGGCGGAGTTGCACATGATTTCAATAATATGCTTAACGTCATTCTGGGGTATGTGGAATTATCCAAGCCGAAACTGACGTCAGGTGATCCGGTATTGAAAGATATTGAAGAGATCGAAAAAGCGGCCAGCCGTTCCAGAGACATCACTTCCCAACTTTTGGCATTTTCCAGGAAACAGATCATCTCGCCTAAAATAATAAATCTGAATGAACTGATATTAAGCATACAAAAAACCCTTGCCCGGGTTATCGGTGAGGACGTTCATCTGAGTTTTTATCCTAAAGAAAACCTCTGGCAGATAAAGTTTGATCCGACGCACATCGAGCAGATTCTCTTCAACCTTGCGGCCAACGCCCGTGACGCCATGCCCGGAGGGGGAAAACTGACCATGGAAACGAATAATGTCCATCTGGATGAAGCCTTTTGCCGGGATCATTTGGGCTTCACGCCCGGAGATTATGTTGTCTTAACTGTGAGTGATAGTGGATCAGGAATTAATAAGGAGAACTTGCAATATGTCTTTGAGCCGTTTTTCACGACC
>DLME01000006.1 GCA_002479215.1 Syntrophaceae bacterium UBA7544 | reverse complement strand
ATTAAAAATTCTTCGAAGAACATCATTTGGCGTTTCACCAAATTTACCCTTTTTAGCAATTTCATTCCAAACCTCCTCTGAAATTCTTATTGTCCTCATAGCAACCCCCCTTTATCATCTTTATTTACTTAATAACTATCACAAGTATAAAGTAAAGTCAAGTAAATAATTATTTGAAGGATTATTTGGTAGGAACATTTGCTGCATCAATATATCATGTTGCTGTATGCTGTAAGCTGTAAGTGTGAGGACGTAAATATTTGTTTATGTAATAGATTTTAAATGAAAATCGTGATAACGATTTATTAAGCTACTTAAGTGAGGTGATACGTGATGAAACAGCTTATAATTTATATATCTATTTTTTCATTGTTGCTTTTCACAAGCTCCTGCACCTACCATTCTTCGTTGCTGCCGAATACAGAATTCAAAGACCCATGCGTGAATCAGAAAACACCCATGAAAATAGGGATTGTTATTTCTCAAAGTCTTAAAAACTCGGTCGCAAAGAGCAACTTGGGTAGCTTTAATGCTGAGGTAAGAGTCGATGAAGCGTTACGAAAATCGGTCTACGACTTATTTGCGTGTTACTTTACACAAGTGACATTTGTAAGCGACGCCAGTAAATTCGATGGGATAGATGCTTTAGTATACTGTGATTATTCTGTAAAAGGATTGACTACCTTACTGGAGATAATGCTTAAGGAGCGCAAAAGTGATTTTGTAATCGCAGATTATAGGCAAGAAGGATCTATAATGTATAGTGGAACAGGTAGTTTAAAAATGATGTATTTCGTAGGTGGCTTAACCCTGGGTCTCGCTACGCCTATCATCACAGAACAAGTCGGGAAAATATATAAAGACGCTCTTCTTGACAGCATAGTGACATCTTTTTCTCAAATAAATGCCAAGATGCGTGTCGATCGTAGAGTTAAGGGAGTAAAGAGGTTTGACACGGCGAAATTAAAACAAGGAATGACAGAATCAGAACTTAGAAATTACTATGGGTCAATTACAGAGGTAGTATTGAACGACCCATTCACATCTAATATTAAATACAATATTATTATTTTTGAAGTCTTGCCATCTTTAAACTCAAAAGATGTTAATAACGGTAGATCCTTTACAGCTTGGTCGATGTTTCAGGACAATAAAGCAATTGCTTTTGGAGTAGGTGAAGAAAAAGATGCGGAGCATTCTATTTACTCAGCGCTAGTAAACCAAAAATATGCTTCGGGTAAACTCAAGCAATCTCAAGCAGAACGCATGATTTTTGATAATTTCAGAAAACTTTATGGTGAACCAGAGCCTATCACAAAAGAAATGGCAATGTTTCGGATAATGCTGGCAGCGAAAATGGAAACAGGAAAGGTGTTACAATCAGAAGCCGATTATCTTATGGCACAAAAAGAAGCAGAAGTCGCTGAACGCATAAAAGAAATACAGAGAAAGGAAGAGCAACTGCTAAAAGAAGATGCCGCCCGGCGTGAGCTAATCGAACTTCAACAAAGACAACTTGCAAATCAACAACAGGCAAATGCAATCGCTCAGAGCCATGCAACCTCACAAGCCTTACTGGGAGTTGCAAATTACATTAACCAACAAACATACCAACAGCAGTTACTTCAATCATTAAATAAACCTTTTTCTATGAATTGCTGGAGCAATGGTCATTACACAAACTGTCAACAACAATAGATAAAATGAGATCGATCATCAATGGTGGACACCAATAATTGAGATAAAGAACCCCTGTTATCAAGTACCTTAATGACCAGCTAATATTTGGCGAAAATAGAAAATGGATTTTACAGAACAACTCAGAAGGCACATCAAATTTCTTAAGCGTTCGTGTGTTGACTTTGACGCTGGCCATCCTGAAGAAGCCTTACGGATAGCCGTCACATTGCGGGTATTATTTCACGATACAAATAATAGCACTTCTCTCCTTGCACATCTTGGACTCAAATCATCATCATTAATACTAACCACACTCGAACAAGGATATAAAGAAAATAAAGAGGATGGAACATTCAGTGTCACTATCCCGGTTTTTATTAATAGTTTAGGTGAACGCGCGGTACCACTTGGCAAAGCTCGAAGGCATGAATTTATTACGGTATCTGAATGGTGGAACGAGGTAATTGCTTACATGAACGATAGGATCAGTCGGAAAGACGTTGTTTTAGCGGCTGCCAATAAGGACGGTGGGGCACATGTCGATGCCAAACCAGATAGAAAGACAGAGACCATGATTCGCGGTTCCATGACGATCAAGAGAGTTGTTTCAGGCAAGATTATAGAGCAGAGAATTAACAACGACCACTTTCCATTATTGCGACAGTTTGGTTACGAAGTACTCAATAGTCCGGGACTCGTTGATAAATGAACCTGTTTAAGAATCAATTCAAGGCGATCAGGAAGAACCTCTGTGTTTATTGCAAAGCTTATTGTCCCGGTACCTCATTTACCTCGTTACTCTCTTTCAATCCGTAATCCTCAATTCTGACAACTGTCTGCTGCTGAACAGTTGTAGGTGCACTAAATAACCTATACAGGACTTAATTAGACACTGTTGCTTGTTGTCTGGTGCAATATTGGCGTTTTTGGGAGCAGTTAAATAAAGTAACTAATAGGGTTAAGATATGGGAAAGCTTACGTTTTATATAGTTGATGTTTTTGCCGAAGAAAAATTTTCCGGAAATCAACTGGCTGTCTTTCGCGGCGGGGCGAAGCTTTCGCCAGAGCAAATGCAATCAATTGCCCGGGAGATGCATTTTTCCGAAACAACTTTTATTATGTCTGAAGAAAAGCGCAATGGTGGTTATGATGTGCTTATCTTTACGCCGTCAACGGAAGTTCCTTTTGCCGGACATCCGACTTTGGGTACAGCCCATATTATTCGCAGTGAAATAGCGACTGATGTGGACAAAGAAGTGGTGTTAAATTTAAAAGTTGGACCAATACCGGTTACATTCAAAGAAGAAAAAAATGGTACTATATGCTGGATGAAACAACTGAATCCGGAATTTGGCGGGAATATTGATGCTGATACAATAGCTGAAGTATTGGGACTCAGACAATCAGAGATAGATGAAAGTTTTCCCATCGAAGAAGTATCCACCGGTTTGCCGCATATAATTGTTCCGTTGAAAAGGTTGGATTCATTGAAGCGAGCTCATATAAACAAAGATAAATATTTTGATTTGATCAAAAATACATGGGCAAAACCGATTCTGATCTTCTGTCCTGAATCACACCGGGGATTAAATGATATCAGCGTCCGCATGTTTGCCGATTATTACGGCGTTCCCGAAGATCCCGCCACTGGCAGCGGCAATGGCTGCCTTGCCGCTTATTTTGTGAAACATACTTACTGGGATAAGAAGGAAATTGATATTCGCGCGGAGCAGGGATACGAAATTAATCGTCCTTCGCTTCTATATTTAAAGGCTCAAGAAATTAACGGACAAATAGATGTTTATGTGGGCGGTAAATCAATTACCATCGCTAAAGGCAACTTTTCGGAATAAATTCTGAATAATTATTTTCGCTTATTTTTTTCTTGGTATAGTAATTGAAAAATGATATTGAGCATCGCTAGTAAAAAGTTATTTTCCGACTATTAGAGAAGTCACACAATGATAGACGGCCTTTTATATAATGTGAAACTGTTTTCTACGTAAAATAATAAATAATAGAAGAAAGGAATTTTTTATGAGAGAAGTTGTAATTGTTAGTGGTGCCAGAACAGCAATTGGAGATTATATGGGGTCCCTTTCGGGTTTGACTCCTGTGCAATTGGGCGTGACTGTCTTAAAGGCGGCCATCGCCAAGGCCGGTATTGACAAAAACCTGGTTCAGGAAGTGGTTGCCGGTCAGTGTAACCAGGCCGGCGCGCCGGGAAATAGCGCCCGTCACATTGCTCTGGGTGCGGAACTGCCGGTGGAGTCCTTCGCCTTTACGGTTCATCAGCAGTGCCCCTCTTCCATGCGCGCCTCCGAATTACTTTCACAGGAGATTATGCTGGGCAAGATTGACATCGGTGCCGTGGTTGGTATTGAAAGCATGAGCAATGCCCCCTATCTGCTGTTCGGCGCCCGCAAGGGTTATCGTCTGGCTGACGGCGAAAAGATTCAGGACAGCTTGATGATCGGCGGTCTGGTCGATGCGCTGCTGGGTTATCATATGGGGATCACGGCTGATAATATTGCCGACCAATACAAAATTTCCCGCCAGGAGCAGGATGAATGGGCTCTGATGAGCCATCAGAGAGCCTGTGAAGCCACCAAAAAGGGCTGGTTCAAAGATGAAATCGTGCCGGTGGAAATCAAAACCAAAAAAGGCCCGGCTATATTCGACAAGGATGAACATCCCAGAGCCGACACTAGCATGGAAAGCTTGGGCAAACTCAAACCCGCTTTCAAAAAAGATGGTACCGTCACCGCTGGCAACGCCTCCGGTTTGAACGATGCCGGTTCCTGTATGATCATGATGGCTGCCGACACCTCCAAGAAAATGGGTATTAAACCCATCGCCAGAGTAGTTGCTTCCGCACCCGGCTCCGTTGAGCCCCGCATCATGGGTATGGGCGTTGTTCCGGCTGTACGAAATGCCCTAAAATTCGCCAATATGAAGCAGGAGCAGATTGATTACTTTGAATTCAATGAAGCTTTTGCCGCTCAGATCATTGGCTGCAACCGTGAGTTGAAGATTAGTCTGGACAAAATCAATGCCGTCGGTTCCGGCATCAGCATGGGCCATCCAGTCGGCGCAACCGGCGCCAGGTTGATCATCACCATGATTAATGAAATGAAGCGGCGCGGCGTAAAATATGGTTGTGCTTCTCTTTGCGCCAGCGGTGGTCCCGGTCACGCGTTTATCGTTGAATCCATTTAGATTATAAATTGAAAAATCCATCCCCGCAGCTTTATGCAGTGGGGATGGATATATTACTCGCCGATTATTTTAACTAAAACTCTTTTCTTTCTGTTGCCGTCAAACTCGCCGTAAAAAATTTGTTCCCATGGACCGAAATCGAGCTTGCCTTTGGTAATAGCTACCACTACTTCTCGTCCCATTATTTGCCTTTTCAAATGCGCATCGCCGTTATCTTCACCCGTTCGATTATGAAGGTAGCGGGAGATAGGTTCATGGGGAGCAAGCTGTTCCAGCCAATGGTCATAATCATGATGCAGGCCGGATTCATCATCGTTGACGAATACGGATGCCGTGATATGCATGGCGTTTACCAGTACCAACCCCTCTTGGATGGCGCTTTTTTTTATGCTCTCTTCCACTTTTGGCGTTATGTTCACAAAGCCTCTGCGGCTGGGAATATTAAACCAATATTCTTCACGATAAGATTTCATAATTTAATCCCTTTTTTTCTTGAACATACTCAATCAATATTTGATTGTCAAAACAAAAGATAAAAAAGGAACACCTTTTCCTCAAATAACGATGTAATTAACTTTACAAGCTTATTGCCTTGTGTTATTAGGCAAAAAAAATTATAGTTAAAACCACCGTTGGGGAGAAAGAATATGTCTGGCCATTCCAAATGGAGCACGATAAAGAGGAAAAAAGGGGCTATTGATGCCAAGCGTGGTAAGATATTTACCAAGATTATCAAAGAAATAACCTTAGCGGCCAGGCTGGGCGGCGGAGATATTGAAGGGAACGCGCGACTCAGACAAGCGGTTCTGGCAGCTAAAGAAGAAAACATGCCCAAAGATAATATCGAAAGGGCGATTAAAAAAGGAATTGGCGGCGGTGAGGGTGCGGCCAATTATGAAGAAGCGACTTATGAAGGTTACGGTCCCGGTGGAGTGGCCGTTCTTGTTGAAATCATGACCGATAACAAAAATAGAACCGTGGCGGAAATTAGACATATCTTTTCCAAACATGGCGGAAATCTTGGCGAAAACGGATGTGTAGCCTGGATGTTTGCTAAAAAAGGCAGTATTGTTATCGATAAAAAAACAATTGACGAAGACACCCTGATGGAGCTTGCTTTAGATGCGGGAGCTGAAGACGTAAAGGGCGAAGACGATGAATACGAAATAATTACAGCTGCCGCCTCTTTTGAAACAGTAAAGAAAGCTATTGACGATAAAGGAATAGAACATCTGGAAGCACGCATCGGAATGATTCCTTCCACTACAGTGAAATTGGAAGCAAACAAAGCGGAACAAATGTTGAAGATGATGGAAAAGCTGGAGGATAATGACGATGTACAAAATGTCTATGCTAATTTCGATATTGACAAAGATGTGATGGAAAAATTAAGCTAAAATTCAACTCACTTTTATACGGAATACAAATTGAGAATTTTAGGAATTGACCCAGGCAGCCATATTACAGGTTATGGCGTTATTGAAAAAGACGGCAATTATTTGCGGCATGTAATTCATGGCGAGGTCAAACCGCAAAAAGATTCAACCTTATCGACGATATTAATTTCCATCCATCAGCAAATATCCAAAGTTATTACACAGACGGCTCCCCAAGCGATAGCACTGGAAAATATTTTTTACGGGAAAAATGTGCGCAGCTTGATTAAGCAGGCTCAAGTAAGGGGTGTGGTTATATTTGCCGGAGCAGATAAAGGTATATTAATTTTTGAATACGCACCTTTGGAAGTGAAAAAAGCTGTGGTTGGTTACGGACGTGCAGAAAAAAGACAAGTACAATCAATGGTTAAAGCGATTTTAAAGCTTCCTGTTTTGCCGACGGCAGATGCCGCCGACGCTCTGGCGGCTGCAATATGCCATGCTAACTTCTTAAAGGAGCAAACAATCTGATGATTGCTTTGATCAGCGGCAAAATTGTTTATAAAGGTATTTCCCATGTTGTTATTGATGCCCACGGTGTTGGTTATCGCATTTTTATTCCTTTAACTACTTTTTATGAACTGCCCGAAGCCGGACAAATCATAACATTGCATGTTCACACACACGTCAAACAGGATGCCATAAATTTATTTGGTTTTTACACAGTTCAAGAAAGGGATCTTTTCCAATTGATGCTCTCCGTCAGCGGCATTGGACCAAAAATGTCCATGAATATTCTTTCCGGTATTTCCGTGCCAGAAATGTTACGCGCTATTTCCAGCGGAGATGTAAGGAAACTGATCAGCATTCCCGGGTTAGGTAAAAAGCTGGCTGAACGTTTGATTCTGGAGTTAAAGGAAAAAGTTGTAAAGAAAATGATGGCTGAGGAAATGCCGGCGCTAGACAATCAACAAAAAATAAATGAGATTATCAGAGAAGATGTTCTTTCCGCTTTGATAAATTTAGGGTATAAAAGTAATATCGCCCAGGATGCATTAGATAAAGTGTTATACACATCTGCAAAAGAGTTGGCGATGGATCAACTTTTGAAGAAGACTTTAAAACTTCTTTCCGGCTAAAACGAATCAAGAAAAAGTGTAATATTATGGATGCTCCTATAAAAAATCCTTTAGTCAATCCCGGTTGCAACGAAGATGAATATAAATTCGATGTTAATTTGCGTCCGATAAGATTAAATGATTATGTAGGACAGGAAAAAATAAAGAATAATTTAAAAATATTTATTGAAGCGGCGAAAAAACGTCGCGAGGCACTTGACCATGTTCTTTTACATGGTCCGCCGGGCTTGGGAAAAACTACTTTGGCTTATATTATTGCCAAAGAAATGGGTGTGGAAATCAAAGTCACTTCCGGACCGGTTATTGAAAGGCCGGGAGATTTGGCGGCTATTTTGACCAATTTGCAGGAACATGAAGTTCTTTTTATTGATGAAATCCATAGGCTTTCGCATGTAGTTGAAGAAATATTATATCCAGCCATGGAAGATTTCCATATTGATATTTTAATCGGACAGGGGCCATCGGCAAGATCAATGAAACTGGATATACCCAAGTTTACCTTGGTGGGTGCGACAACTCGCGCCGGACTTCTGACTTCTCCCTTACGTGACCGTTTTGGAATGCACTTTCGCCTTGAGTTTTACTCACCGCAAGAACTCGCTATAATTATAAAGAGATCCGCTTTAATTTTGGGAATAAAACTTGTCGCTGAGGGAGCAGAAGAATTGGCCACGCGCGCTCGCGGCACACCACGCATAGCGAATCGATTGCTTAAAAGAGTTCGAGATTATGCAGAAGTAAAATCTGATGGAACAATTAATACAAAAATAGCGCGCGAAGCGCTGGATGCTTTTGAAGTTGACCAGAAGGGATTCGATCAAATGGACAGGAAACTGCTCTTGACTTTGATTGAGAAATTTAACGGAGGACCTGTAGGAGTGGAGAGCCTTTCCGCAGCAATGGGCGAAGAAAAGACAACAATTGAAGACGTATATGAACCGTATTTGATTCAGGAGGGTTATTTACAAAGAACGGCAAGAGGGAGAATCGCCTGCGCCAAAGCTTATGAACATTTTGGTCTCAAGGTATCTAACGGACAGAAAGAAATATTTTAAGATAAAGTAGCTTTTGCTCAGGCAAAGTTCATAACATGAAGTTATTAATGCATATCTGTTGCGGACCCTGCACAATTTACCCACTAAAAGAACTGCGGACCCACGGGCATGAAGTAGTGGGTGTTTTTTACAATCCCAATATCCATCCTTATCAGGAATACCAAAAACGCCGCCGGACTTTAAATGATTATGCGGCCATGGCGTTTTTAAACGTTATTTGGTCTGAAGGTTATCCAATGGAAGAATTTATCAGGAACATTGCTTTTAAGGAGAATGAAAGATGCGCATACTGCCTGCTGGATCGTTTAAAATATACAGCCGAATTGGCAATCCAAGAAAAATATGATGGATTTACAACGACTCTACTCTATAGCAAATATCAAAAGCATGACTTGATTCGGGAAATTGGGGAAAACTTAAGCAGGGAATTGCGAATAATTTTTTACTATCAGGATTTTCGCGTCGGCTGGCCGGAAGGCGTAAGAATTTCTAAAGAGTTGGGATTGTACCGCCAACCGTATTGCGGTTGCATTTACAGCGAAAAGGAGCGGTTTTACAAATAAATCCTATCATTTAGGTTTGTTTCTATGTTTCTATCAATTCGCTGTGGCTTTTACGACACACAAAAATAATCCGTGTCAATTTATTATCGGATCATTTATAGAAAAATCATTATTATTACAATAACTTAAATTCAGCAAATAAGTTTAGTAATATGGTATAATACTTGCTTATATTTTCTCTATATTCAATCGAGTTAAAACCTATGTATTTACAGCGGACATTAAAAAAGGAAATAAATTGTTCCAGTGTCGGGTTGCATACTGGACGAAAAGTTACCATGAGGATCAAACCGGCGCATGTAGATACGGGTATTATCTTTAAGCGTAATGATTTGCCTGATGCCCCTCCAATTCGGGCAGAGTTTAATAATGTTTGTGACACTACATTGGCAACTTCATTGGGAACTAATAGTGTTACTGTTGCTACCGTTGAGCACATCCTTTCAGCTTTCAGCGGTATGGGTGTGGACAATGCCATTGTCGAACTGGATTCTTTCGAAGTTCCTATTATGGACGGCAGCGCCCTTCCTTTTGTAAATCTCCTGAAAGAAGTGGGTACTCATACACAAGGAAAAACCAAGAAACTCCTGTTAATAAAAAAGCCTGTTTCGGTAACAGAAAAAAAATGTAGTGCTGTTTTACTTCCTGCTGAAGAATTCAAAATTACTTATGAAATTGATTTCCCGCACCCCATAATCGGCAGGCAATCTTTTAGCATGACTTTTTCTGATGAGAAATATGAAAAGGAAATTTGTTCCGCCCGAACATTTGGTTTTTTAAGAGAAGTCGAATATTTGCAAGCAAAGGGTTTGGGACTGGGAGGATCACTGGAAAACGCTATCGTTCTTGATGATCAGAAAATTATTAATAAAGATGGGCTGCGTTTTCCCGATGAGTTTGTAAAACATAAGATCCTTGATGCTATTGGTGATTTGTTTTTGCTGGGCATGCCGATTATTGGTCATTTTGTGGCTTTCAAGTCAGGCCATCGCTTGAATAATCTGTTGCTCAAAGAATTGATGTACAAAACAGATTGTTGGGAAATTGTTAATTGTATCAATGAAGATGAAAGTGCTCATAAGATTAGTTCATTAAAAATTCCCTCCTTTAGAATTCTTGACACCGTTCAGGTTTAAACCAAATTAATCTTGATTTTTATCGTTATGTTACCTAGTATAACTCTTTAAAATTTTTTAAAATAGAGCAGGGTTTGTGAGGCTGCCTTTTCCGGTAAAGTCAGCGATTTTGCACTATATTAAAGAATAAAATTATGGTGCATCTTCCTATCCGCCGTAATATGCTATTAGTAAGAGTACTAGCGGGGAGAGGGCGCGTAGTGATAATTACTCTTAGCCCATAAGGAAATATCGTCCGTGGCGTTGCGGATACCGATTATATCTAGAGTAGTTATTAAAATATGAATTTTAGTAAGATACATGATTATATTTGCCTTAAATTTGCTGGAAGTTGGCGTATTATGAAAAAGATAAAAAAGGTTTTTTATACTGTAGTTTGCATTTCTCTATTTGTTTCTGTAGTACTGCCGATGCCAGCGCAGGCAATCGAACCGAAAATAACGGATATTTTGATTAGCAGTAATCAAAAAAATGTCCTTTTGTATGCGCGGCTGATAAATGGCTTTAAACCGGAAATGGAATCGGCAATTCTCGCCGGTGTTCCCACAGTCTTCAGTCTTCAGTTGGATGTCTATCAGGAAAGACCATATGTGTGGAATAAAAAAATAAACGGCCAAGAAATTAAACGTATTATAAAGTACGATAATCTCAAAAAAACATTTAGCATTTATACTACCGGCAACCCGGAACCGTCTATTTTTCCCGACTTTGAAAGCGCTCAAAATGCAATGGCGGATTTTAGTGGAATTATAGCGACTCCTATATCTTTTCTAGAGAGAGGGAAATATTATTATTTAGAGATGAAAATAAAAATAGATAAGGTGCGTTTGCCTTTGCACATGGAATATATCTTTTTCTTCGTATCTTTTTGGGATTTTGAAACAGCTTGGTATCGACAAAATTTTTCTTACTAATAGCTTATTTTCCAAGAAATAATGAATTGGATTGAACTGTATAGCCAATGGAGAAAAAAAGAAAAAAAATTTACATTGACGAAAAGGAATTAAGAAAACGGCGACGTGAGCGGATTATTATGGTCGTTGTCGGCGTTTTAGCCATTACTTTCACCTTAATAGCCAGCCATTTATTCAACAAAGATGATTTGCCCATAACAACAAATATCTTTGTTTATGGTCTCACCAGCATTAATGTTATCTTAATAATTTTATTGCTTTTCCTGATTGTCCGGAATGTGGTCAAACTTTTTTACGAGCACCGCCGCGGCATTATTGGTTCAAAATTAAGGACAAAGCTTGTAACTGCTTTTGTCGGTTTATCTCTTGTGCCGACCATCTTACTTTTTTTGTTTGCCATAAATTTTCTTTCTTACAGCATTGAGTTTTGGTTCAACATTAAGATTGGTGATGCGTTGAACCGGTCGTTGGAGGTGGCACAAGTTTATTACCAGCAAATGGCGGAACAGGCAAAGTTTAACGCCCGTCAAATAAGCGCTGATATTACAAAAAATCGTCTTTACGAGCGAGAACGGGTGGAATATTTAAAAAGTTTTATCGGACAGCGTCAAAAAAATTATAAAGTGGGCATGGTCGAAACTTATTTCGACTTCCAAAAAGAAAATATGGTCTTTGCCGATTCTGAACATCCGGAACTGGTTCCGTTAAATCTTGTTCCAAAAATGTTGGAAGATATTTATTCCGGCAAAGAAGCATCTGCAATACAGCCGACTGATGTCGGCGAGGCAATTGTCGGCGTTGTGCCTGTTTTTTCTTTTGCCGTACCCTCGGAAGTGATTGGCCGTATTTCGGTAAGTTATAGCGTGCCCAAAGGTTTTGTGGATAAACTCCGAAGCATTGCCGACGCCTCGGAACAATATGGACAGATAAATATTCTAAAAAATCCCATTAAATTCAATTATCTCATTACATTGTCTATAGTGACTCTGGTAATTATATTTTTAGCGACATGGTTTGGTCTTACTCTAGCCAGCGGAATTACCGGACCTATTCAAGATCTTGTCCAAGCCACCAATAAGATTACACAGGGTGATTTGGACATCCAAATTGATATTGAAGCGGACGATGAAATAGGAATGCTGGTAAAATCTTTTAATCAAATGACCAAAGATTTAAAGAAAAGTAAAAATGGTTTGGAAGAAGCTAACCTAAGTTTGGAACAACGGCGCAAATATATGGAAGCAGTTTTACGCAATGTGTCCGCGGGTATTATTTCTATGGATGGAAATGGGATTATAACCACAATCAATCATGCTGCGGAAAAGATGTTTGATCTTGTTCCCGAGAATATCCTGTTTCATAACTACCATGATTTGATGATACCGGAACATCTAATCCTTGTCGAAGAATTTCTACAAGAAATGAAAGAAAACAATGAAAGTATATTGGAAAAACAGCTGGAACTTGTACTCAAGGACAAAGCTCTTACTATACTTCTCACCATTACAAAAATTAAAGATGAGGACGGCAACGATTCCGGTATTGTTGTGGTATTTGAAGATTTAACTCAACTGCAAAGGGCAGAACGTGCTGCTGCCTGGCGTGAAGTAGCAAGACGCATGGCTCATGAGATCAAGAACCCATTAACACCGGTACAGCTTTCTGCGCAAAGATTACAACGAAAATATGGAGATAAATTAGGCGAAGATGGCTCTGTCTTTAAAGAGTGTACTCAGACAATTATTGATCAGGTGGAAGTATTAAAAAATTTGGTCAATGAATTTTCCCGTTACGCACGCATGCCCGTTACCACTCCGGCATTAAATGACATGAATGATGTAGTTGCCGATTCTGTTATACTCTTTCAGGATGCCCATAAGGATATAGTATTTGAATTTAGCAAATCTGAAGGATTACCAAAGTTTGAATTTGATGCCGAGCAAATTAATCGAGTCCTGATTAATTTGCTGGATAACGCAGTTGCGGCGATTAATAAAAAAGAAGGCCGGATTGAAATTAAGATAAGTTATGACGAACAACACCGTAAGGCCACAGTGGCAGTTGCCGATGATGGTCCGGGAGTTCCGTCGAGTTACAAACGAAAGGTATTTGATCCATATTTTTCAACTAAAAAATCAGGCACTGGCTTGGGTTTGGCAATTGTCAGCTCGATAATTTCTGACCATCATGGTCAGGTAAGTGTATCGGACAACCATCCCACGGGGACGGTTGTTTCTTTTCAGTTGCCGGTTTCTGGAGTTTAAATTATATTATAAAAAAGTAATTGGATGAAAAAATAATAATTATGAACGAGACAATTCTTGTAGTTGATGATGAAGAGAGCATTTGCCAGTCGTTAAAAGCTATTTTAAGCGACGAAGGACATCAAGTGATGGTGGCGGACAGTGGCGAAGCTGCCATTAAAATTGTTGAAGAAGAAATGCCGAGGCTGGTATTATTAGATATCTGGTTGCCGGGTATAGATGGTTTGCAAACACTAAAAACAATTAAATCTGAATACCCTGATGTATTGGTAATTATGATGTCCGGCCATGGTACAATCGAAACCGCAGTTAAAGCAACAAAACTGGGTGCCTTTGATTTTATTGAAAAGCCTCTCTCCCTCGATAAGGTCATAATCATGGTGAACAACGCTCTCAATGTAATTCGTTTGGAAGAGGAAAACATTTTATTGAAACAAAAAGTATCTCACCAATACGAATTGACCGGCATTAGCCCGCAAATAACAGAACTCAAAGAAATGATCGGTATTGTTGCTCCTACAAATGCATGGATTTTGATTATGGGGGAAAACGGCACGGGGAAAGAACTGGTGGCGCGCTCAATACACCACTTAAGCCGGAGGTCGCAAAAATCCATTGTCGAAGTCAATTGCGCTGCTATACCGGAAGAACTTATTGAAAGCGAATTATTCGGCCACGAAAAAGGGGCTTTCACGGGGGCCACAGAAAAAAAGCGCGGCAAATTCGATCTGTCCCATGAAGGCACAATTTTTCTCGATGAAGTAGCCGATATGAGCTTGAAAGCGCAAGCGAAGATTTTACGTATACTGCAGGAAAAGAAGTTTGAAAGAGTGGGCGGCAATAAATTAATAGATATGGATGTGCGGGTTTTAGCTGCAACAAATAAGGACTTGGAAAAGGAAATGGAGGCGGGGCGTTTCCGTAATGATCTTTATTATCGTTTGCATGTAATTCCACTGCGCGTTCCGTCACTGCGCGAAAGAAAGGAAGATATTAAGCTGTTAGCGGAGCGTTTCTTGTTGGACGCTGCCGTTAAAGAAGGTCAGGAGCCAAAGACCTTAACTACCGATGCATTGGCGTTGTTGATGGAACATAATTGGCCCGGGAATGTGCGCGAGTTGAAAAATATTATAGAGAGATTGATTATTCTAACTCCTTCTAATGAAATAACTATCAAAGATATTCCGCTTTTGAATATCAAGGCGGAGGAAGAGAAAACCCCTGGCCTTGATAATATAGTTACCGATTCCTTAAAAGATGCGAAAATCGATTTCGAAAGAAAATTTATTTTAAAGAAACTGGAAGAAAATGAAGGTAATATTTCGAAAACGGCGGAAGCAATCGGCTTGGAACGTAGTAATCTACATAAAAAATTAAAAAGCCTTAAAGTAATGGCAAAAGAATGATAGATGGCTTTGATTGGACTACCTAAACTTTTATTTGACCTCTGCATTTAATTTATTTTGATTCATCTGCTTTTTCATGTCGGCAATGGAAAATTTATTAAAGGGCAGAAAGATTACACCCAGGACGATAACAACAGCCATCGACATGAAGTGATACACAAGGGCGAAGGAAAAAGCTTCCGGTTTGGCCACGCCGAAAAGACTCAATCCCAGAATACAGGCATAATGCCAGTTTCCGATAAAACCGGGCGCGGTGGGAATGGCAATGCCCGCGATAAGAATTACCATCACAACGAAGGCCGCCAGAACCGGCAGATTAAAACCAAAAGCAAAAAGCAGAGCATAAATGGCGGCGACATCCACAAGCCAGACGACCGCCGAAAGAAAAAAAAGATACAATAACATTTTTACGTTTTTGATGACTTCAAAGCCGTCAATGAAGTGGTGAATCACGGGATCCATTTTGTCGGCGATCTTTCCGGGTAGTTTACGAACAAACCATTGAATAACGATAACCGCCTTTTCCCGACGCCAGACTAAACTCAACGTAAAAAAAATCATAATCAGCGTTATGATGAAAAACAGCACTGCCGATATAATCATCTCGAGAGGTAGCTTTTGCCAGAACACAAACAACATTAAAATAGTGATGATAAGGATGGCAAGAAAGTCGAGAACTCTTTCAATAGCCACGGTGCCCAGACCTGAAGACATCTTTATGGAGCTTTTCCGGGAGATCAGAAAAGGCCGGGCCAATTCGCCCAGACGGGCGGGAATCGAAGCAATAGCGAGAAAACCGACACAGCTAACGGCAAAGAGAGTAAACTGCGAGATCTTTTCCAGCGGCTGCAGGATAACCCCCCAGCGGTAGGATCGCAAAGTCTGCATTAAAACGATAAAGAAAAGAGATAAGGCGGCATAACCAAGGTGGATTTTCTTCAGGTGAGAGATGGTTTCATTAAAATTGATTCCCCGAACCGAGAAGTATATCAGGACAATGCCAAGCACTACGCCAAAAAGAAGTTTTTTATTCATTTTATTATCAGGTTGCAGCCTATTTTAGATATTTAATTTTTGGCCAGGTATTCGGCGATTTTATCGTGCAACAGTTGGGAGGATAGTTTATTCCCGATTAAGCCCACGCGTATAGCAACTGTAGTGAAATTCTTTGATTTATAAGTTATGTCAAATTTAACTTTTTCGCCATTGATAACTGTAGTAATTTTCCCCTGGGCGATTTCTTTTACTGGAACGACTTCAATACCGCGCATATCAGCTATTGTTTTCTCGCAGGCATTCCAGGTCTTATCAAAAGATGCATAGTAATCGGTCTTCAATTCACCGTTGACGTAAAAGTAAGTTCCCGTACCGGCTCCTACTGCAGCGCCGCCAACAACAAGTGCGGCACAGCCGGAAAAAAGAAAAAGAATAACTGATAAGTAAATAAGACCAAAAATATTTCTTTTCATATTTCGTCCTCTAGTGATAATTACTGCGAAATTTCTAATCATATGTTTATTGTTATTGCAATAACTATTATCCGGCAATACTAATTTTGCTTTGTATAAAATTGCATCAATGAGGATATCGCTGTGAATATTTTTCGCAAGGCATAAAATATAGCTGTCTAATCTTCTTCGTCGTATCTATGCCCTGCCGAAAAAGCATATGTCAGGATTAATTTTTTTGCGGATAGTTTTCGGCGAACAAGAAAGGAACTTCTCTATCGGTTGGTATTAGTTAACGGATGGGCTTAGTCTATCAAATTCTCTTAAAAGTTCTTCCTGCTTTTTGCTGAGTTCTGTAGGTGTTTGTACAAAAATATCGATGATCTGATCACCGCGTCCCAAACCGCGAACATGAGGAATACCTTTACCTTTGAGCCGAAAAGTTTTACCGGTTTGAGTCCCTTTGGGGATTTTTATTTTTTCATTATCTTGAAGAGTAGGGACTTCAATTGTTGTCCCCAATGCAGCCTGAACGAAAGAAATGGGGACGCGGCAAATTATGTCGTCGTTTGATCTGGTAAAATATTCGTGTTCTTCTACATGTAAAAAGACATATAAATTTCCACTTGGCCCGCCATGATCGCCTGATTCACCCTCACCGCGCAAACGCAGACGGGAGCCGGTTTCCACACCGGCAGGAATTTTTAGCTGAACATTTTTCTTGATATTCTCTTGGCCCATGCCCTTGCAGGTATTGCATGGTTTGGATATTAATTTGCCGCGACCTTGGCATTGAGGGCAGGTGGAACTAATCATGAAGAATCCGCTGGATTGAATTACTTGACCGCGCCCTTGACATGTCCGGCATGTTTCCGGAGAGGTTCCCGGTACGGCTCCGGTGCCTTGGCAGTCATGGCAGGTGGCTAGTTTTTCCAGTTCAATTGTTGTGGTCAGTCCAGAGGCGGCATCAAGGAAAGAAATTTTCAGATCATAGCGTAAATCAGCTCCGGTACGCACAAATGAATGCGATCTGCCTCTTACACCGCTAAACCCAAAAACATCCTCAAAAATATCACTGAAATGAGAAAAAATATCATCAAAACCGCTAAAGCCTCTAAAGCCGGTACTGCTTAAACCTTCATGACCGTAATGGTCATAGATATCCCTCTTTTGTTTATCGCTTAATACTTCGTAAGCTTCAGCCGCTTCTTTGAACTGTTCTTCCGCTTTTTTATCGCCCGGATTTCTATCCGGATGATATTTCATTGCTATTTTACGGTAATTTTTCTTTATTTCTTCTTCAGAAGATGCTGATTTTACACCGAGAATTTCATAATAGTCCTTTTTTGTCATGCGCTTTTTCCAAGTTTCTCCGCTTCCATAATTTTCTTCAGTGAATTTAAATTCTCCTGGTTGCCCGCTTTTTCCAGGGCATGTTGAGCAAAAGAATATTTTTTTAAGGCGACGGCTTTTTGACCGATGCTTTCCCAATCGGTTTTATTTAGTTCCAAGTTTAGGGCTTTCGCGGCGCGTTGAAAAAGCATTACATCGCCGGTATCAAAAGCTATGTCCTTTATTTTTTGCATACCTTTATGGTGCTTTGCTTTTTCATAAAAATCGAGCGCATCGGATATACCGCCTTCTTCCAGAAACAAATTGCCATAATTCTGAAGAATTTCAGAGCTGGTATTATCGATATATAATATTTTTTGTTTTAAGTTGTAATCTGGCAGTTTTCTAGAGCTCAAATGTGTCCCCCTGAAACTAATATATTTGGATAAATTTAATAATGATTTTGATTATGTCAATGGGGTAATAAATTATTTTACCAGACGTTTTAGGGCTTCTTCGTATTTTGCTCTGGTTTTTTCAATAATTTCCGGCGGCAATTCCGGTGCGGGCGGTTTCTGGTTCCATTTGATGGAAAGGAGATAGTCCCTAAGGAATTGCTTGTCGAAACTTTTTTGCGCCCGTCCTTCTTTGTAATCATCGCTCGGCCAGAAGCGGGAGGAGTCGGGAGTGAGCAGTTCGTCGATCAGGATTAATTCCTTGCCGATAAGGCCGAACTCCATTTTAGTATCGGCAATGATAATTCCGGCGCTTTTAGCTATAGACGCCGCCCGTTCATAAATAGCTAAGGAGATATTTATAATTTTAGCGGTTAGTTCTATGCCGATAATGTCTTCCATTTTGCCTCTGGTGATTGCTGTATCATGCTTGCCTTCAGGAGCTTTGGTCGTCGGAGTAAAAATGGTCTGGGGCAGGCGGGAAGATTCTTTCAATCCGGACGGAAGTTTAATGCCCGAAATTGATTGACTGTTAAGATAATCTTTCCATCCAGAGCCGGAGAGATAACCCCGCACAATGCACTCCACCGGCAGCGGAGAGGCTTTTTTCACTAGCATGCTTCGGCCTTCCAATGCTTCTCGATAGGGGGCGCATTCGGCGGGAAAATCAACCGCATTGGTTGATACAATATGGTTGCCGATAATATCTTCCATCTGTTTGAACCAAAAAGCGGACATGCGATTTAAAATCACGCCTTTGCCGGGAATCGGATTGGGCATAATAACATCAAAAGCTGAAATACGGTCCGTGGCCACGATCAGTAAGTAATCTTTTACGGCATAAAGATCGCGAACTTTACCGCGATTAATAAACTTTAATTGGGGAAAATTGGTCTGCTGGATGCTCTTAGTCATAAAAGATATGCTCCTTTATCTCACTGATGGATTGTATTTTTTTTCATGGCCGATCGTGGAAGTAGGTGTACGTCCGTAATTATGTCCCGGCATAACTTTAGTGTCATCCGGCAGGGTGAAGAGTTTCTTTTGAATGGAATCGTACATTATCTGCCAGGAACCGCCCGGCAAATCTGTTCTGCCTACCGCTTCCACAAAAAGAGTATCACCAGTGAAAATAAATCCGGGGGTATAAAGACACATTCCGCCGGGAGAGTGCCCGGGGGTGGAAATAACTTTCAGCTCAATATTGCCCACGGAGATTACATTTCCGTCTTTAACCAGAATGTCGGCAGGTGGGGATTGTTTCGCCCCGAACATCTTGAGCATCATGGCCGGCGTGGAAGTGAGCATCGGGGCATCGTTTTCGTGAATGATTATTTTAGCGCCGGTAAGTTTATGCATTTCGGCATTTCCACCTATATGATCGACATGGCCGTGAGTATTGACAACATAGTTGATCTTCAATTTGTTTTTTCTGGCTTCGGCAATAATATCTTTGACATTATCCGCAGGATCAATGACCAGCGCATCGCCGGTGACAGTATCTCCGAGTAAATAGGCAAAAACAGCCATCTGGCCGACCTGCATTTGTTTTACGAACATGAAGGCTCCTCCAAAAATCTTTTGCAAACTATCATTTTTTTGTTTCTCTCGTCAATTTAAATCAAACACATTAAAAAAGATTATATCATTGGCTCTTCAATATAACACCAAAAAAACCATCCATATTATTCGCCTGTGGATAAGTATGATAAAAATTGTGCTTGTCCAATAGTTGAGGCTTTATTAATGAAGTGGGCTTGCATAAAGAAAAGCGTTTATTCGACTTTATGAAATCATCTATAATGCACTCATTTTCCTCGGGCAAAAGTGAACAGGTAGAATATATTAAGTGGCCGCCTTTTTTAACAGCCAGAGCAGCATTGCCTAAAATAAGCTTTTGAACTGCAGTATAATTATGCAAATCCTCAGGACGGATACGCCATTTGATTTCGGGATTTCGCCGCAGGGTTCCCGTGCCGGAGCAAGGGGCATCAACAAGAACATGATCGAACCTTTCTTTTAATGAATCGGGCAGACTAATACTCAGATCAGCCGTTTGGGTTGCTATAATTGTAATTCCCATTCTCCCTGTTTCTTTTTTTAGCTCAGAAATTTTTTTTGAATCACGATCAGTGGCAATGATTTGACCTTTGTTTTTCAAAATTGCCGCTAAATGAGTTGTCTTTCCGCCTGTGCCGGCACAAATATCAAGAACTGTTTCATTTTCTTTCGGACTGACCAGATAAGAAATACACTGTGAGCCCTCGTCTTGAATACGAATCAATCCTTTGTGAAAAAAGGATGTTTTTTGAATCGGTTGATCTACATGAGACAGAGTAAAACCATCGGGAGAAAAAGTTGTTTCATTAATATCAAGGCCTGAGGATACAAGTTTTTCTTTAAGTTCTTCCCGTGTGGTTTTTAAAGTATTAACGCGTATGGTCAAAGGCGGTATTTCATTATTAGCCGCGCACAATGCCAAGGTCTCTTGTATGCCGAAAATATTAATCCATTTTTTAACGAGCCACAAAGGATGGGAATGAAATGCCGCAATGTGTTCAGCCGGGTTTTTTTCGAAAGAAGGGAAAGATATTTTTTTACCATAGCGGAGGTAATTTCTTAAAAGTGCATTGACCAGCGCGCTTTTGGCGGGGCGAATTTTTTTGGCGATCTTGACAGCTTCATCGACAACGGCAAACTCTGGTAACCGTTCGCTGAATTTAAGTTGATAAAGGGCAATGCGTAAAATATTTTTAATTTTTTCATTGAGTATGGAAAAATCACCTTGATATAGTTTGGCGATTATCCAATCAAGATGTCCCTGAAAGCGTAGTTCTCCGTAAACAAGGTGAGTAAGCAGACGCCCATCAGCAGTGCCGGATAATTTATAAGCATCGAGGCAGTTATCGATAAGCGGTGCGGCAAATTTTTGGCGTTTTTGAATCAGAGTTAAAATGTCGACCGCCAGATGACGAACGGATTTATCCATAGTTCTATATACTTATGCGATTATTGATAATAAATACAGTCATTTGATGCCAGGAAATACGAGAATATCGGGATATTGATGATCAAAAAATATTTTTGCATACATACATCATATCCGGCGCATTATAAAAATAAATCATTTCTGGGACGAATAGCAGCTGGGCTTGTTTGATCAGGATATTTTCCCTTAACTGTTAGATAAAAATCACGAATGGCGCTCATGTCCCGATCTATATCCCCAGTTGGATAAATAAGCGGTCCGACACCGCCCGTTTTGTTTGCATAATCAATAAAAGCTAGCTGGATGGGTACATGTGCGCCTTCCGCTATATGGTAAAAACCGGATTTCCAGTAACCTGCTTTATGGCGGGTACCTTCGGGAGCTATGGCCAGGACGAATTTCTCATTTGCTTCAAATTCATGGATCATTCGATCCACAACATTACTTGATAATGCCCTGTCAATCGGCAATCCGCCCAGCCATTTCATAAGCGGGCTGAAAGGCCACCTGAATAATTCTTTTTTAGCTATAAAACAAGCGTCAAGTTTTAGCGCGAAAGCCAGGATCACACCATAGAATACATCCCAATTAGAAGTGTGCGGCGCAACAATCATTAAATATTTTGCTTTTTCGGGTAGCTGACCGATTTCTTTCCAGCCAAGTGTCCTTAAAAAAAACAGAGATATGCCCCGCAAAATTGATTTAAGAAGAGGAGTATTAAATATTGTGTAAGGCAAAACTGTTTTTCCCACTTTATAGAATCGATGTTTTATCAAAAATTTGAATTCGGTAGCGAGCGCATTCCCCGTAGCTTGCTGTGGGGTAAGCGAGCGAATACTGAATAATATTGTTCCTTAAGAATCGAAGATTCTC
>DLME01000206.1:3161-3300 GCA_002479215.1 Syntrophaceae bacterium UBA7544 | reverse complement strand
GTCCCCTGTTGGCAAAAATAGCGACATTATCTGAAAATACTTTCATAATTTTTATTTTACTCAACCATTCATTGGATAATTTCATGTTCTCGAGAACTTCTTCGGCAACCATGTTTACATCAACCAGCTCCCTGGACAG
>DLME01000206.1:0-3105 GCA_002479215.1 Syntrophaceae bacterium UBA7544 | reverse complement strand
ATCAACCAGCTCCCTGGACAGAGGAATGGGACGAGCCAGCAGAAGAAAGTCTCGTACAAAGCTATCCAGTTGATTTTTGCCGCGTAAAATTATCTGCATCAAGCGTTTATCGGTTTCTTCTAAGTTCAATCCCTGCTTCAAAAGCTCAATTGATCCGGTTATCGAAGCCAGCGGATTTCTCATTTCATGCGCCAATCCCGCGGCCATTTCCCCAATTAAAGCCAATCTCTTACTCTTTTCGAGGTTCTCTTCCATCCGCCTAATTTCTGTGATGTCCTGAAAAATCAGGATATTCCCTATTTGCTTTTCGTTCTTGTCCTTTAACGGGGAAATCGAACAGCCCAGATGAATTTTTATCCCCTTTTCTCCCTTGATAATAGTTTCTATTCGGCTTTTGTTCTGTATATTAGCGTTCTGCGCTGAAAAAAATGGCATAAATTCCGGGAAAAAATCCTCAATTTGTCTGTTTTCTATGTCCCGCAGGGGAAATCCGGTAATCTCTTCTGCTGCTCGATTAAAAGTTTTTATTCGGCCTTGTAAATCTATTGTCATTACACCAGTGTCAACGGACTCAATTATACTGCGAAATAGCAAGTCCAGTTGCGCAAAAGCCGATTCTTTTTCTTGCAATAAATATCTTGTTTTCTTTTCTTGTTCGACAACAAAACTGGCTAAAAAGGCTATAATATAGAATGAGACAATATGTACCAAAACGCGAATGAGAACATCTCCCGCGCTGACATTGTAATCACGATCAACAAATGAAATGGAAGGTAGCCATTCGTAAAATTCTAGGTCTAAGAGCAGTCCATAAAATATGCAGGAGGCTGAGGCAACGATTAAACCTCCTCTACGGCCAAGGAAAATTACCGAATATATTATAACCAGCGTGTAAAGAAGTGAATAATTACTGCGGGAACTACCGGTGAAATAGACAAGGAAAGTAATAAGTATAATGTCTACAGTTAGCTGTAGGTAAATATTGAAGCGCAAATCCTTAGAGTATTTCAAGAGTAAGGCGTAAACAACGGAGATTATATAAGTTAAGACGATAATCGAATAAAGCAAATAGATGGTATTTGATGAAACTGGGGGTACCTGCTTCTTTATATCGATATAAATGGCAATCCCCAGAAACAGAGTCATGATGATAACTCTGTATATGATTAAAAACCGTAACCGCCTTTTATCTTTTTCATCTATGGAGGTTTCTTTATACATCACTATCTTCTTAATTATTTTTGGGCGCTACATTTTCAAGATCATGCTATAATATTTTATGAATTTTCGCTAATAAATTTGAACTTTTTTTTGAAATAAAAATATTAAAAATATATGCGCGGACCGTTAATTTATCCCTTAATCGCTCTAATTACTGGCATCATCGGCGGTTATTATTTGGCCATTCCCGGATATTTGCTGTTCGGAGGAATCATAGTAATACTTATTTTTCTTCTTGTGGCCATCATAAAAAAATGGACTGCGGCAAGCTTCCTTTTAATCATCAGTTTTACATTCCTGCTGGGTTATTTCGATATTCAAAGTCAAGAATATTTAATTCGACCCGATAAACATATAAGCCGCTATATCAATGTGGGCAAATTAGTGTTGGAAGGCGTTGTCATCGAAAATCCCTTCGCTTATCCCGATAAACTAGTTTTATTTGTTCGCTGTCAGCGCATTATAAACGATAAAGCATATATTCCGGTTTCAGGCAATATTCGCCTGGTAATTCCTTCTGATTTAAGTTTCCAATATGGTGATTTTATTCGTTTTCATTCTGTATTGAAGAAAATACAAAGCTTTCAAAATCCCGGTGGTTTTGATTATGAACGCTATATGAATCTCCAGGGTATTTACGCCACCGGGTTCGTTGCCAATAATTCACAAATTGTACTGCTGAGACAAAATACCGCCAGCGGCATCAGATTAAAACTGGAAACATTCAGACTTTATTTAAAAAGTATCATTTACCAAAATGCTTCTACTCCGCAAAGAGAAATTATTGAAGCCATGACCATCGGCAATCAAAAGGCAATCCCTGCTGCCGTGCGGGACAATTTCAATAAAACGGGCACTTCACATATTTTGTCAATTAACGGCCTGCATATTGGGATAATTGCGGCGTCCGCTTTTTTCTTTGTTTTTCTTGTTTTGAAGTCCTCAGAATATCTGATGCTCAGATTTAATATAATTAAATTAGCGACGGTGGCCGCGTTTCTTATGGTATTAATTTCTGCTTTCATTGCAGGAATGGAAATTCCCGTCCAGCGGTCAACTCTCATGGCGCTGGTCTTTTTAATTGCCCTGGTTGTGGGAAGGCAAAAAGACCTTTATAATACGCTGGTTATGGCGGCTTTAATTATTCTGGTTATTTCACCGGAAGCTCTTTTTGATAGTTCTTTTCAACTTTCTTTCATGGCCGTTTTGGCGCTCATTTACATTATTCCCCGTTTCCGCGATTTTTCTATAAAGCAACTTGACCTTCTTCCGTTATGGGGCCAAAGTATTATCCGGTATATATATTTGTCAGCTATTGTATGCAGCGCTGTAACAATCGGCACTTTGCCTTTGATCATATATTATTCTAACCGTGTCTCTTCTATAACAATCATTGCCAATCTGATTTCCGTTCCCCTTTTGGGAACACTGGTGCTGACTATATCCATGTTTTTTATCCTCTCAGCCTTCTTTTCCCCGGTAATCGCCGGTTACTTAATTAAACTGGCTTCTTTCTTTGTGCAAATATCAGTAAATATAATAAACAAATTAGCGGCGGTCCCCTGGTCTTCTTTCAATTGCATCACACCAAACATAGTTGAAATTGCAGTTTTTTATTTATTCATTTTTCTTCTTATTCAATTTATTGACGAGAGGGAAAAAAAGAAAACTCAAAAGGAATTTTTACTGCGCCGTTTCCAAGTTTTAAAATATTTATTAGTTATTGTCGTTTTATTTTTTGCGGCGGACATAACTTACCTTACATTTAAAGACAAATTTTCGTCTGATTTAAAAATCACAATTATTGATGTGGGACAGGGAAATTCAACTTTTGTGCGGTTTCCCGGCGGGAAGAATATGCTTATTGACGGCGGAGGTTTTTCG
>DLME01000166.1 GCA_002479215.1 Syntrophaceae bacterium UBA7544 | reverse complement strand
CAGCCAAAAGCAGCATTTCCATTTGATATTACCGGCAATATTCCAGCTGGAATTAAGATGTCTAAAATTATGGTATATGGTGAAAGCGGACTTTTTCTTCATCCGCTCTCACCATACAGTATTGATGCAATTAAAACACTCTTTGAAAATCTTTGTCTTTCATAATCATGGTGAAAGCCAAATCCACCAGCCGATAAGAGCGTTTCTCCAGGTCGGCAACATTTTCCGTCCCTGCCGCGCTCATTTTTACCGTAAAATCCTTTTCTAATTTTGTTTCGCCATTTTTATACAGGTATACCTTAAAGCTGAATTCCTGATCGGTAAGAGATGTCAGGGTCATTCCGAATTCAGGTACGCCTCTGGCGGCTCGTGCCGCTTCTGGAGGTGGCTCATAACCATAACCCCACCCATAACCCCACCCGTAACGGTAGCCATAAGGACGCGGACCGCCGGCATAGCGATAATCAATAATATTTACGCCGATATGACGGAAGGCTTTTTGAAAGCAATACCAGTAATAGCTTTCCAGTTGAGCATCGCCCTCATACATATATTTATTGTCGGCACTGTTATAGCTCCAGGCTTTTGTGTTCCCGGCCTGATTGGTAAAACCGGCGAGAATCAACTTCTTCCCTTTATAATGACTGTAATCGCCGGCGCGAAATTGCGGCGTATATTTGCCCTGTTTCATCAGTATTTTGCTGCTGGCGGCACCGCATCCCACAAGAAAAAGACCGATAATGCAAACTAGGATTATACTTTTCCACGTAAAATTTTTTCTCATATCTTAGATACCTCCTTTAAAAGTTATCATGCAAAGTGAATTGTTTTTAAGGACGTGTAAATATAACGGTTAAAAGATGGAAGTGTCAAGTAAAATGACTGGCGCTTTATTAGCTGATTTTATTGCTTAACTTATTTAAAATTAAAAAAAATCTGAATCAATTTCAGAACATATTTGGAAGTTGCTTTATTTTCTGCTTTTCGGTATAAGCGCGTCGTCTATCTTTTTTGGGAGGATATGATTCCAGAAAACACTTTTTATTTATAAGGTTAAAAAGATGGCACATAGAATTGAAGTGGGTTTTAAAGAAGGCATTCGTGACGCTTTAGGCGAAAAAATAAAAAAGCGCATTATCGACAATCTTTCCCTTCCTGCTGAAAAAGTTGCCACTATTGAAGTTTATACAATAGCCGGGTCATTGTCGGAAGCTGAATTGCAAGAAGCAGCCGCGGGACCGCTCTCCGATCCGGTAATTCAGGAATTCTCGATTAATAAGCCACTGGCTAAATATTTTGACTGGCTTATCGAAGTCGGTTTTCGTCCGGGTGTCACCGACAATGTCGGAAAAACCGCCCGCGAGGCTATTGAACTCTTGTTTAGTGAAAAGATAAATGCGCGCAAAATAAGTGTTTATACATCCCGCCAATATTTAATCTGCGGAAAAATATCCAAAGCGGCCGCGGAAAAAATCGCCTCCGGCCTTCTGGCCAATGACCTTACCGAGCGTCATCAGGTCATTGCTGCAAGCGATTTTGATTTTAACTGCGGCCTGCCCGCCTATGTCCCGCAAGTGATGGGCAAAGACGAACCGCAGGTAGCGCAAATTAATCTGGCAGCATTCGCTGCCAATGCGCTGGTAAAAATCAGTCAGGAAACACTTCTAGCCCTGAATCTGGCAGAAATGAAAGCTATCCAGAGTTACTATCAAAATCCTGCCGTTATTAAAGCAAGGAAAAAAGTGGGACTCAATCAAGCTACAACGGATGTCGAACTGGAATGCCTGGCGCAGACCTGGTCGGAGCACTGCAAACATAAAATATTCAATAGCCGGATCGATTATACCGACGGTCGCAAAAAATTAAAAATTGATTCTCTTTTCAAAAAATATATCAAAGGTTCGACGGCCAAAATCCGCAAGGCCAAAGGCAAGAAAGATTTTTGCCTCTCCGTCTTTGTGGATAACGCCGGTGTTATTAAATTCAACGATGAACACAATTTAGTCTTCAAAGTAGAGACGCACAATTCGCCATCGGCACTGGATCCCTACGGCGGCGCGCTAACCGGTATTGTGGGCGTCAACCGCGATCCTTTCGGCACCGGCCTGGGCGCAAAACTGATTTTCAATACGGATGTCTTTTGCTTCGCTTCGCCCTTTCACAAAAAGAAACTACCGCCCCGCATACTCCATCCGCGCCGCATTTACGAAGGCGTGCGCGAAGGCGTGGAACACGGCGGCAATAAAAGCGGTATTCCCACCATCAACGGAAGCATTGTTTTTGATGAGCGGTTCTTGGGTAAACCCCTTGTTTACTGCGGTACTGCGGGCATCATGCCCGCACACCTTAGGAAAAAACCAACACACATCAAAGAAATAAAGCCCGGCGATGCGATCATCATGACCGGCGGACGCATCGGCAAAGACGGCATTCACGGCGCAACTTTTTCTTCCGAAGAACTGCACGAAGGCTCGCCAGTTACCGCCGTGCAAATTGGTGACCCCATTACGCAAAAGAAAATGACGGATTTTCTGCTGGTGGCTAGAGACCGCGGGCTTTACCGCGCCATCACCGATAACGGCGCCGGAGGACTCTCTTCCTCGGTAGGCGAAATGGCTATCTATTCCGGCGGCTGTGAAATTGACCTGTCGCTTGCACCTTTAAAATATGCAGGCCTTCAACCCTGGGAAATTCTGGTATCGGAGGCGCAGGAACGCATGACGCTGGCGGTTGATCCCAAAAAAGTAAATGAGTTTTCAAAGCTTGCCCAAAAAATGGATGTGGAAGCGACAGCCCTGGGCAAGTTTACCAAATCCGGAAAATTTCATGTCTGCTACGGCAAAAAAACCATTGCCTATCTGGATATGGAATTTTTGCACGAGGGCGTTCCACAAATGAAACTGGCAGCTAAATGGAAAGCACCGAAAAATACCGAACCTA
>DLME01000105.1 GCA_002479215.1 Syntrophaceae bacterium UBA7544 | reverse complement strand
AATCACTGTCCAAAGCATTCGCACTTGTGGTGCTTGTATCCAATTAGTTCTCATATATGGCGTAGTAATTACCATAAGAACCCACAAACATATTGGAACCACAAAGACAAGAATAAGAGGGGTGATGTGGCTAAGCATTGCTTCATCTTATCACCATCTTTTCCTTTATCAACATGAAATAAATAGTAAAAATGGTGATAAAAAGAGGGGATATATTCCTGTATCAAGTATATAATCCCCAAATATTTTACTTGACAAGTATAATGAAATTAAATAAGTATCGCTTTTAAATTTTTTAACCAAAGCGGTGATTTTATTATGAAGACTTATGCGGCAAAGGCAGCGTTGTTAAACAAGGAGTGGTTTATTGTTGACGCTTCCGGTAAGGTATTGGGACGGCTGGCTAGTGAAATAGCGCTTCGTTTGAGAGGAAAGCACAAAGCTATCTATACGCCTCATGTCGATACCGGTGATTTTATTGTTGTAGTTAATGCTGATAAGATTATGCTTACGGGGAAAAAGCTAAACGATAAGATTTATTATTCATATTCCGGTTATCCGGGCGGATTGAGAGAAACTAATGCCGGAAAGACGTTGGCGGAAAAACCGGAAAACTTAATCCGCATGGCTGTTGCCGGCATGTTGCCCAAGAATAATCTAGGTCGAAGAATGCTCAAAAAACTGAAAGTTTATGCCGGGAATGCTCATCCTCATGAAGCCCAGTGTCCGCATGCTTTGTCCGTTTAGTTTGTCTGGAGATGGAAATAAGCTAGTAATTATCTAATATTGGAGTAGCTATGTCAGAACAACGTTATTATGCAACCGGTAAAAGAAAGAGTGCTATTGCCCGTGTTTATATGAAAGCGGGTAATGGAAATATTGTAGTCAATAAGAGAAATTATGATGAATATTTTACTCGTCCCAGCTTGAAAATGGTCATCAAGCAACCTTTGGAAATTGCTGGCAAAAAAGATCAATTTGATCTATATGTTAATGTTAGCGGCGGTGGGGTAGCCGGTCAAGCAGGGGCAGTAAAACATGGAATATCTAAAGCTCTCTTGGAATATGATGCCGAGCTCCGCGCAGTTCTCAAGAAAGCAGGCTTTTTAACCAGAGACGCCCGCATCAAAGAAAGAAAGAAATATGGGCAGCCGGGAGCAAGGAAAAGATTCCAATTCTCCAAGCGTTAATTTCAACAAGGGGGGCTTCGGGCCTCCCTTTTTTTTGGAGGATTTTTTATGGTAAAAGTAGTAATATTTGGAGCCAGCGGTTATACCGGTCAGGAACTGACCAGAATTTTACTGGGACATCCGGAAGCAGAATTAATAGCGGTTACTTCACGGCGGTTTGCAGGAAGGCCTGTGGCCGAAGTCTTTCCGGCGCTATACGGCTTGACTTCATTAAAATATCAAAATGCAACGCCTAAAGAGGTAGCTGAAGCGAGCGATGTTGTTTTTCTGGCGCTCCCTCACGGCGTTTCCATGGATATTGCTCCTGTCTTTATTCAGGCTGGAAAGAAAGTAATTGATTTAAGCGCTGATTATCGCTTGCGGGATGTAAAAACTCATGAAGCTTGGTATGGTAAACATAGCAGTGACAAAATTTTAAAGAATGCTGTTTATGGAATTCCCGAAATTTACCGGCAAGAAATAAAAAAAGCCGCGCTTATAGCTAATCCGGGTTGTTATCCTACCAGCATCATCTTAGGTCTGGCGCCAGCCCTGAAAAACAAGCTTATAGACGTATCCTCTATTATTGCTGATTCAGCTTCCGGTGCGAGCGGGGCGGGTCGGGAACCGCAGACCGGCTCGCTTTTTTGTGAAGTTGACGGCGGTTTTAAGGCATATAAAATAGGCGAGCACCGGCATACCCCGGAAATTGAGCAAGAGCTGAATTTACTGGCTGGTGAAAAATTTCCTATTTCTTTTACGCCGCATTTATTGCCGGTGAAACGTGGAATTTTGAGTACTATTTATGCGACATTAAAGAAGGATATTGATTTGCAGCAAATATATGCCTTTTATTCTTCATTTTATGCAAAAGAAAAATTTGTGAGGGTTTATCCTGTTGGAAATACATATCCTAATATTTCTTCAGTATGCGGGTCAAATTATTGCGATATAGGCTTAGCTATTGATTCGCGGACAAAAAGGGTGATTATCATCGCGGCACTCGATAATTTAATCAAAGGCGCTGCTGGCCAGGCGGTGCAAAATATGAATGTCGTCTGCGGTTTTGCAGAACACGCTGGTTTGCAAAACATACCGCTCTATCCCTGATGAAAGTAAGTTAAAAAAATGTCTCAGAAAATATTTAATACAGCTACAAGAAAAAAAGAAGTATTAAAAACTGTAAAGGATGGAACTGTAAGCATTTATGTTTGCGGGATTACCGCTTATGATGTTTGTCATATAGGGCATGCCCGTGCGGCGATAGTTTTCGACGTTGTGGTCAGGCATTTGCGGGCACGAGGTTATCATGTTACTTATGTCAAAAATTTTACTGATATCGATGATAAAATTATTGACCGCGCAAAAAAAGAAAACGTCAGCATTACAGAAATAGCCGAACGCTACATCAAATTGCATGATGAAGACATGGCTGCTTTGGGAGTTGCCACTCCGACGATTACCCCAAAAGCCACGGAACACATAGATGATATGATCTCTCTGATCAGTGTTCTGATAGAAAAAGGTAATGCTTATTGCGTAGATGGAGACGTGTACTTTGCAGTGGACAAATTTCCTTTATACGGCGGTCTTTCTGGAAGAAATCTAGAAGAAATGAATGCCGGTGCGCGTATTGACGTCAATGACAAAAAAAAGAATCCGTTGGATTTTGCTCTTTGGAAAAAAAGCAAAGAAGGAGAACCTTTCTGGGAAAGCCCCTGGGGAAAAGGCCGTCCCGGCTGGCATATCGAATGTTCCGCAATGAGCAGGCGCTATCTGGGTGAAATTTTCGACATCCACGGTGGCGGTGAGGACTTGGTTTTTCCGCATCATGAAAATGAGATCGCTCAATCGCAGGCGGCTACAGGTAAACCGTTGGCTAATTACTGGATGCACAACGGTTTTGTTAAGATAAACTCGGAAAAGATGTCCAAATCGGTGGGCAATTTTTTTTCTGTTAGAGAAATTCTGAAAAATTATCATCCGGAAGTATTGCGCTTATTTATGCTGCAGAGTCATTACCGCAGTCCTGTTGACTATTCGGAAAATTCTTTAGCCGAAGCAAGATCAGGATTAGTAAGATGTTACACTGCTTTACAGCTATTGAAAGAAACGCTAACTGAAATGCTTGCATCCACTGCGTCTGTTGCAGATAAAAATTCGGCAAAAGAGAAAAATTACATAAGTAAGTTAAAAGAGCTGGAAGACAAATTCAACGCCGCCATGGATGATGATTTTAATACAGCCCAGGCATTAGGTTACGTCTTTGATTTGGTAAGGTTCATGAATAATTTCATTGTTGCCGGAAAAAATACAATAGCTTTTAATGAGGCTGAGATTTTAAAAAAGGCGAAGAAATTATTCGATCATTTTGGTGCGGTGTTGGGTATTTTTCAGGATGAGCCGGACTATTTTTTTCAATCCGACAAAGAAATGGAATCAAACAAAAGAGGTTTAAATATTGGGGAAATTGAAAATTTGATTAAAGAAAGGCAAACTGCCCGAAAAGATAAAGATTGGGCCAGGGCGGATACCATAAGAAACGAGCTGGTCCAGCTGCATGTTATCCTGAAAGATTCCCATAATACTACTAGCTGGATAATTGAATAATGTAGAATCTTTACATTTTGTCAAACATAAATGAAAAATCTTAATATTTTCATTTTTTGTTTCCGAAAAATGTGGAAAATATCACAGAAAGTGGTATAAGTACGGTTACTATATCTTCAATATTGTGAGGAATATTATGAAAAAAATATCAACAAGGTTTTCTTTGCTGGTTGTTATTTGTCTGGGAGTATTAATCCTTCTGGGGCTATATAATGACAGCAAGGTTTCCGCACTGGATAAAGGTACCTACAAAGAGATTAAGTTATTCAACGAAGTTTTCGACATGGTGAAGAAAAACTACGTTGACGAGGTGGATTCATCAACATTAATCCAGGGCGCAATCAACGGAATGATGAGGTCTCTCGATCCCCACAGCTCCTTTATGACGCCGGATTTGTATAAAGAACTGGAAGTGGAAACTCAAGGTCAATTCGGCGGCATTGGAATTGAAATCACAATATTAAAAGAAGTTTTGACGGTTGTTTCTCCTATTGAAGATACTCCTGCGTTTAACGCCGGTGTAAAGTCGGGAGACCAGATAATCAAAATTGATGGTAAATCAACGAAAGATATTACCATTATGGAAGCCGTAAAGAAATTACGGGGGGCTAAGGATACAAAGGTGACAATTACGATCATGCGGGAAAATATGTCCAAACCCAAAGATATTGTGTTGACCCGTACGATCATCCAGATCAAAAGCGTTAAGTCCAAAATATTTGAAGATAATATAGGATACATCCGTATTGCTTCTTTTCATGAAAGGACAGCCGATGATTTACGTAAAGCTCTGCGGGAAATTAGCGAAAAACTCCAGCCGATGAAGGGTTTGGTTCTGGATTTGAGAAACGATCCGGGTGGATTGTTGATTCAGGCAATCGAAGTTTCCGATATGTTCCTTAAATCGGGGATTATTGTTTCCACTCGCGGACGTACGAAAAACATGGAAACAAAGGCGATGGCCAGAAACAACGGTGATGAAATAACTTGTCCGATGGTTGTTCTGGTCAACGAAGGAACAGCCAGTGCGGCAGAGATTGTTGCCGGAGCTCTACAAGATAATGGCCGGGCTTTGATTATCGGAACACAAACCTTTGGTAAAGCGTCTGTCCAAACCGTTATTGCTTTGGAAGATGGTTCCGCTCTCAAGCTGACTACAGCGAGGTATTACACGCCCAAGGGTCGATCTATTCAGGCCGAGGGTATCAAACCGGACATAGTTGTCAAATACATCAGGCCGGCGGAAGACGCGGAAAATAACAACTTACTGCAGGAAGATAGAATTAGAGAAAAAGACCTTAAAGGACATATAAAACCAACGAAAGAGGATGGTACAGAGCTCGATGAATCCCAGGTTAAAGATGCCAAAGATCCTTCTGATCTTTCCCATGATAATCAACTCAAAACGGCTGTGGATATACTAAAAAGCTGGGAGATAATGAAAAAAAATCTGGGAAGCTGAATCTTTCTTAAGAGAGGGCTTTTATAATTGGCAAGGAAAAGATTTAACCGTTTTTCCAACGGATTGTTGATATTTCTAATAATTATATCAGTTGCGGCAATAATTTATATGCTGCAAGTTAAAGAAGAACAACCGGTTATCAAAGAAAAGGAAAAAGAAACAAAGCAGATAGAACCGCAGAAATCAATTACTCCCCCAGCTCTAAAAGCAAAATCGGCAAAAGAAAGAACTTCAGCCTCGATTCCGATAGAAAAAAAAGAAAAGAAGAAAATAGTTGTATCCAAAATCGAAAAGATACCTTTGCCCCTACGGCAAGTAGCTATTATTATTGATGATATAGGATATGATCTGGTACCGGTTAAAGAATTACTGAAAGTTAATGCCGATATAACGTATTCTGTTTTACCATTCTTAATTCATAGCCGGGAAGCAGCGGAAATGCTACATAAAGCTAACAAAGAGATACTTCTCCATCTACCGATGGAGCCAGTTTCGTATCCGCGCGAAAAGCCGGGTAGCGGGGCTCTTTTTACGGATATGAACAATGAAGAATTGATTTTTCAACTGGAGAAAGATATCGAGGCTGTGCCTTACATTGTTGGCATAAATAACCATATGGGCTCAAAATTTATGAAAGATAAAGAAAAGCTTACTTTGATTTTTAGTAAATTAAAGAAAAAGAATTTATTTTTTATCGATTCGCGCACGGCGGCTAATAGTGAGGCTTTTGCTGCGGCTCAAAAAGTTGGTTTGCAGGTAGCGGCCCGCAAAATATTTCTTGATAACAACCGTGACTACAATGAAATTTATAATAATTTGATTAATATCACCAACAATAATGGTGATGTTTCACCGCTGATCGTTATCGGGCATCCGCATCCGGAAACAATTCGGGCAATCAAAGACGCGGCTAGGGTTTTTAGAGAAAAGGGAATATTGATTGTTCCGGTGTCGCAGGTTATTAAAGCAAAAGCTGCCCAGGGATCTTCCTAGTTTTGTTCGCTAATAAAGAAGAAAAAATATTAAAAGAAATTTAAATTCAATATGCAGAAAAAAATAACTTATTTAGTATTAATAACAATTTTAATTATCATAAATATTTCCGGCTGTAACTATATAAAGACTGTTCGGTTCCCCTCTGAACATACGGATAGTAGCTCGGCAGATGCTATGAACCACTATTCATTGGGAGTTCTTTTACGTCTGGAAGGTAAAATAAATGAAGCGACTATTGAATTGGAGAAGGCTGTCGCCGCTGATCCGGACTCTTCTTACCTTATAACCGAGCTTGTATCCCTGTATACAGAAAGGGGCGATCTCGACCGCGCCATTTCTCTGGGTGAAGAAACCCTATTAAAAAATCCGGAAAACATCGAACTCCATCTGATTATGGGCGGATTATACATTAGTCTCCGGCAATATGAAAAGGCTATTAGAGAACACAAAAAGGTAATTGAACTTGATCCAAAAAACATGATTGCCTATCTTTATTTGGCGACCATTTACGCCGCAGAAAATAATTTTGCCAAAGCCGAAGAAACCTTTAAAATAATGCTGAAAATCGACCCGGATCATGTCACGGCCATCTATTACTATGGTAAAGTGTTGGCGGATATGAAGCGGTATGAAGACGCAGAAAAGATGTTTAAAAAAGTTTTATCCTTAAAACCATATTTCGAGTTGGCTGTATATGACTTGGCTGCGTTATACGAAAAGCAAAAGAAAATCGATAAAGCTATAGAAATTTACCTAAATTATTTGGAAGTAAACCCGGGGCGAGTAAATTTGCGGATTAAAATAGGAGAGCTTCTGATTAAAGAAAAAAAATATGAAGAAGCGCAAAAAGAATTTCAAGAAGTCTTAAAGTCTGATCCCGATAATCGCGAAGTGCGAATCGCTTTGGGGATTTTATATTATGATCTGCGCCGCTTTGATTTAGCTGTAGCTGAATTCTCCATAATTCTGGAGAAAAACATTAATGACAACAGGATTCGTTACTTACTGGCTAGTGCTTATGAAGAAAAAGGCGATAACAAATTCGCTATTGATGAATATAGAAAAATTCCTGCGACATCCGAATTATACTCCAGTGCTCAAATCCATGCCGCCATGATCTTCAAAAAGGAAGGTAAAATAACAGAGGCTATCGATTTAGTAAATGAAGCCCTTAAAAAAGAGAAAGGCCAGATTTCTCTATACCTTTATTTGTCTTCACTTTATGAAGAAACAAAAGATGCCGTTAAGGCTGTAAAAATTTTAGATGATGGAATCACCCTTTCCCCTCAGAGTGTTGATTTGCACTATGCTTTAGGCGTAATTTATGAAAAAACAAATCGCTTTCCGGAGAGCATTAAAGAGATGGAGACAGTTTTGCAACTTGATCCGGAGAACGCCGAGGCGCTTAATTTTATCGGCTATAGTTATGCTGATCGCGGTATAAATCTGGAAGAAGCGGAAAAAATGATCATCAGAGCTTTGAAAATCAAACCGGATAATGGTTACATTATAGATAGTCTTGGCTGGGTACATTTTAAACAAAACAAAATGGACAGCGCTATAAAATATTTAAAACGAGCTTTGGAGCTTTTGCCTGACGATGTAAATATTACGGAGCATCTGGGCGATGTGTATGCGAAATTGGATAAAATCAAAGAAGCGCAGGAAATGTATAATAGAGCGCTTAAGCTTGATCCCCAAAACACTTTGTTGCAAAAGAAGCTGGAAGACTTAATCAAGAATAAATAATAAAGGAAATTTATTACCCGTATATTTTTTTTGTAAAATATTCCCTCTATGTACAATGTATATTCCCGTTTGAGTAAGATAACGATTAGTTTATTGTTGATAATGCTTACCGGTGGTTGCATTCAACGGGCAGTCATTAAACCCGATTCTCGAACAGAAAAAGTTCTGATGGCCGTTTCTGGAGCTGTTGCCGAAAATGACATATTGAGCGCTACGGCGCAAATTGATTTGGTTACATCTCATGGTTATCATCCAGTACGGGTAGCCATAGTCATGAAGAAACCATCATATCTGCGGTTGGAACTGCTGCCGATTATCGGAACGCCGGATTTTTTTCTTAGTTCTTCTCCAGCAGAAATGTGTATCTTTATCCCTTCCAGGGGGGAATTTTATCGCGGCAAGCCAACCGCCGCAAATCTGGCGCATTTCTTGCCGTGGCAATTTAATATTGAAGATATGGTCATGATTTTTACCGGCACTTATCCTCCTATCATTGATGGGATTATCTCCTATCAAAGCTATCAAGAAAAGAATTCTTTGCGTATAGAAATGAAATCGCCATCAGATAAGTCGCAAATATTATGGGTAGGGGAGAATAATCGTTTGTTGAAATTTGCTAGTTTAAATGAATTTGGCCAAGAAATATATCATGTGAATTATGAGGACTATAGGCCGGAAAGTCCCGTTCCCGGGAAAATTACCATCAACATGGCTGATGGCATAACTTCCATCTCCGTAAAATATTCCGAACTTAAAATTGAAAAAGCAACTACTCTCGCAATTTTTGATCTGAAGATGCCTGCGGGCATGAAATTAATATTGCTGGATTAGGTTCTTAATATAAAAAAAGGGGGTTAAATTGCCCCCTTTTTTGTTTGTTTTTTAATCCGCAAGAAATTAATTATTTTATTTCTTGCAGTTTCGAACGCGCTATGCGTGCCTGACTGGTATTCGGATAATCTTTAATTACCTGCTGTAAAAGCAACTTTGCACTCGTTTTGTCTCCCAACTTCAAGAAGGAAAGACCTTGCTTTAATAAAGCATAAGGAACTTTACTGCCGCTGGGATAGTTTTTAGCTACTTTTTCGTATTCCAAAATTGCTTGCTCGTATTTTTTTTCAAAAAAGTAACATTCACCAATCCAAAATTGGGCATTATCGGAATACTCGCTGTCCGGATAAGCAGCTAAAAAATTTTGGAACTCGGTCCGGGCCTTATCATAATTGCCTTCTTTGAAGATTTGATAAGCCGCCGAGTAAGCCTTCTCCTTGTCCTGTTTTTTTACCTGGTCTTTGGCAACCGCAGTCCCGGTTGATTTACCGTTTTTATCGGGAGTATCGTTGGCGATATCCTTTTTCCCTATTTCCAAAAAGTTTTCGATAAAATTAACTTTCAGGAGAAGATTATCAAAGGCCTGTTCTTCCTTCTTTGTGTTTACAGCAAGGTCCTTTTTCAGCGTTTCAACCTGACCGCGCAGTTGCTGGATATTATCCCGCAAATCTGCAATATCCGCCGCTGTGTTGGCTTGTCCCTTGCGCATTGATTCCAGATTTGCGGCGTTCTTTTTTACGGCGGCCAATTCGGCATCCATAGCGGCCAGTTTTTCTTCCATTTTCTGGTTTAATTCAGAACGGACTGCCTTCAAATCTTGAGTAGTTGCACAGCCTGCAACCGAAAATGCCAAAACCGCTAAAAGGATATAAATAGAATTTCTCAATTTTTTCACCTTGGTAAATAATTTTTATTATGGAGTGACAACAAAATGGGCGCGTCTGTTCTTGGCCCAGGCATCTTCATTGTGGCCGGGATCGAAGGGACGTTCTTCGCCGTAGCTGATAGTTTTTATTCTTAGTTCTTTGATACCCAGGTTGACTAAATAATTCTTTGTTTCCTGAGCACGTCTTTGTCCAAGAGCCATGTTGTATTCGGCCGTTCCTCTTTCATCGCAATGTCCCTCTATAACGACTTTAGAGTTGCCATTTTTGAGCAAGAAATCGGCATCGGCTTTGAGAGTTTCGCGGGCATCAGGACGGATATTGGATTTGTCAAAATCAAAGAAGATATCTTTTACCATAGTTTCTGCTGTTTCTGGTGTTGCTGCCGGTGCCACTTTTGCAGACTGTTCTTGAGTTGTCGCAGCTGTTTGCGCAGGCGCAGCCTGTTCCTGAGCAGTACCCTCGGTAACTACCGCCTTTTTTTCGGCACAACCGGTAAATATTGTTAGAGCAAATACAACTACAATAAACATCCCTACCAATATTATGTTCTTTTTCATCATCGCTCTCCTTTCTTGGTTCTAAATAAGGTTATCACAATAAAAAAGTGTTCAGTACTTAAACACAATTAACACATTGCCGTCAATAAAAAATTATTACAAAATAGTGGAAATATAGAACGAGATCCTGAGTAGATATGTCTTTCAAAAGTTCCACTCATTTCATATTTAATCATAATGCAGTTCATAAGGCAAAAAAATTATTTAAATCGCGGCGACCAAACGGGCATAGTCAAAGCATCGTTGTTTTCATTGAGAATTCTTATATTTAGACCATTGGCATTCATGATACAAATTCTGCTTTTGGAAGCTGTTTTCGAGCTGTAGACAATTTGCCTTCCAGAAGGTGACCATGATGGTGATTCGTTCCTAGCGGCGTCAAAAGTTAATTGCAGGAGGTTATTACCATCTTCATCAACGGAAAAAATTTGATACGTGCCGTTGATCAGTCCTTCATAAGCAATACGGCCTCCGCGCGGAGACCACGAGGGAGATGTGTTATAAATACCTTCATAAGTTATCCTTTTTACGTTATCACCATCGGCGTCCATTGTGTAAATTTGAGGCGAGCCGGAGCGATTAGAAACAAAAGCTATTTTTTGGCCGTCCGGCGACCAGGTCGGAGACACATCTATGGAATAGTTATGAGTCAATCGTTTGAGCTTCGCCGTTTCGATTTCCAAGACATATATCTCCTCGTTATCGTCCTTGCTGAGAGTTAACAATAATTTTTTGCCGTCCGGCGAAAAAAAACCGCACAAATTAAGCCCTTCAAAAGAAGCCACTTTTTTTTCCGTACCGGTTTTTAAATTTCGAATATAAACTTTGGGGTGACCATCTTTAAAAGAGGTAAAAGCAAGAAAATTTCCATCGGGCGACCAATGTGGTGAAAGTATAATTGTTTGATGATTGGTGATGTTATTTATATCTGATCCGTCATAGCTGATGGTATATATATCAGACTTGGAGGCTTTTTTGGAAACAAATGCGATTTTGGTGTTAAATTCTCCTTCATCACCGGTAAGTATAAATAATATATCGGAAGCTATTTTTTTCGAAAGTTCTTTTTGTTCGCCGATTTTTAAATCGTATTTTTTATTAAACAGAGATTCTCCCCTGGTAACGTCGAAAAGACGGCACTCGGCAATAATTTTTTTATCGCTTGGGGTTATGTTTCCTCGGAGTAAATAGTCGGCGCCTATTGCTGCCCAATCGGAAAAACGGATGGTTTCTAATGCCGCCGGATTACCGGTGTTTTTTTCTTCCAGAAAACTTTTTTTGTTTAAAATGTTAAAAATACCAGTCATCGCCACATATTTTTTGATTTCGTCAGCAAGAGTGATACCGATTTCTAATGGTTCCGCAGCACGTGTTGATAAGTTGTTGAAGTCGCAAATGGCTATAGGGAATTGCTGAAAGTTAGGGGAATCTATGTCAATATAAATTTTTGCTATTGCGGTATTGCTGAAGATTAAAGATGCGCAGAAAAACAATATCCAAGACGCAGCTAAATATATTTTTTTCATTGGAAGTTGGATTTTACCTTTCTTGTTTTTGACGTAATTCTGCGGAATGAAAACGGACGCCGATTTCAATATAGTTATCTATGATAAAGGACGGAAATGGCGGGAAAGGGCTGGATTTTTTAACCGCTTTGATGGCGGAATCATCAAAATAGCGGTTACCCGAGTTTTTTTCGAAGCCAATATATTCCAGAACGCCGTTGCGCGAGATTTTGACATCAATAATTGTTTCGATATTTTCTTTAGGCATCAATGCCGGCGGCAGCATCCAGTTTCCTTTAATTCTTGAACTGATAATTGCTATATATTCATTCTTTTGTGAATTTGCTTCTGCCTGTGGACTACTTCCCTTAACGGAGGCAGAAACACCTGTTTTAGAATTTGCGGTAGAAGCTTCTTGCTGATTCAAATCTTTTTGTTTGATTGCGCTGACAGCTTTTTCGATATTTAATTTGCTGGTTTCTTCTTTTTTGGCTGGTGTTGGAGTAAGACTGGTAACTTCCTTTTTTAATACTATTGAGTTTGCCGGCTCGCTGGATTGCAGAATGTCCTGCATAAGAGACGAATTTCTTGGGAAAGCTACGTCGGGACCGACAAGTTGAACAGAATAAACAGGCCCAAAAGTCAAATGACTCGACGATGAAGGGACCGAAATAAGAATTGCGGTAATAACGACAAAATGGATTAATGCAGAGAGGAAAACCATGTTGTAAATGTTGCCGCCGGTATTGCCGCGAAAGCCTTTGTTCAGCGTCCGGGGCTTCATTTTGCTCCCTCGGGCGGTTCTGTAATCATTCCTAGTTTATCAACGCCGGCTTTGCGCACTTCCGACATAACTTCAACAACAAATCCATAAGGCACATTTCTGTCGGCGCGAAGGAAAACTTCACGGTCAATCCTATTGGAAAAAATTGCTTCGAGCTTGAAATTCAGTTCCCCCAACTGCATCTTGGTTTTATTCAAAAATATTTCTCTGGCTTCGGTGATAGTTAAGACAAGTTTTTCTTCAGTGACATCGACGCTCTTGGATTTGACCCTCGGCAGGTTGACGTCGATGCCCATGGAAAGCATTGGGGCCGTAACCATAAAGATAATTAAGAGAACCAACACGACATCAACTAAAGGGGTGACGTTGATTTCTGCCAGAGCTTTATTCCCGGTGTTTCTTTTACGTAAGCTGCGCATGACTGAGTAATTCCTAAACATTTATTTACGAACAAAATACCGCTCGACAATGTTTAAAAATTCGGCGGCAAAATTATCCATTTCCTGAACCATTGTTTTGGACTTATTCAAAAAATAATTATAAAAAATAACAGCCGGTATAGCCGCGGCAAGTCCGGCAGCTGTGGCAATAAGAGCTTCCGAAATGCCCGGAGCGACAACAGCTAGAGTGGCCGAACCACGTGCGCCTATCCCTTTAAAAGTATCCATAATACCCCATACTGTGCCGAATAAGCCAATAAAAGGACTGGCCGAACCCGTTGTTGCCAGGAAACCTAAGGCGCTTTCCAGCTTCGTCATTTCCGTGTTACTGGCTTTGTTTAGAGATCTCTCCACGTTATCCAGGGAGGAAAGGCTGATTTCATCACCGGCATATTCCGATTCTTTCAGCGGTTTATTTATTTTTGTTAGTTCCTCATAGCCGACACGGAAAACTTCTGCCATTGTAGAAGATTTATATTTTTTGGCAGCCAGGTGAACATCGGATAGTTTGCTGCTGCGCATATAGTCCGAATTGAATTCATCATTTTCTTTTTTAATTTTGCGATAATATTTGTATTTCAAGAAAATGATCGCCCAGGAAACGACAGAAAAAATCAGCAGTATCAACAAGACAAATTTAACCATAAGCCCGGCATCGAGGACCATGCCTAAAAGGCTACCATGAAAACTACCGCCTAAATCTAGAGAAGCAATATCTTTCACTTTTTTATCTCCAAAGTGTAATTGAAACTTGGAGCGTAACCTAAAGGAAAAATATGTCCTTGTCAATAAATCTTTTTTGGTTTCAGCGTGTCTATCTGTTTTCCAGAAATATTCGGTGAGTCAGGAATATAGCTCTTTAGAGGGATTTAGAATTGGCCGGCATAAAAACGGTTACTGAATTTAAAGTATTTCCGGTGTAAAGGAGATGATGTCGTCTATTTGTAAAACATGGGCAAAGATCATGGCCAAGCGGTCAATGCCCAGAGCGATGCCAGCGCTTTCAGGTATGGTTTGCAGGGCTTGCAGAAATTTTTCCGGCATGGAATATTGCGGCCAATTCTTTTGAGCGCGCAGTTGCGAGGCTTGTTCAAAGCGCCGCCGCTGTTCTTCGGTGTCATTCAGTTCGGAAAAACCATTGGCGATTTCCATGCCGCCGATATATAATTCAAAGCGTTCGGCTACATTTGTGTTCCCGTCTTTCAATTTGGCTAGGGCTGCCAGTTTTGCCGGATAGTCATACAGGAAAGTTGGCCGATTAACGCCTAAATATGGTTCAATGTAATCAACAATAATTTGGTCGAATTTGTTTTTGTTTAGTGCTTCTTCCAAAGTAACCGACGCGTATTTTTCAAAAGCCTCCTGCACGGTGATTTTTTCCCAAGGCGGTGTCAAATCAATTTTTTTATTACGGAAGATGCAATGCCGGGCAATATCCATATTAGCGGCAACCGCAAAAATCATTTTTTCGCATTGTGACATTAGTTGCAAGTAATCGAATTTTGTAACATACCATTCCAGCATAGTGAATTCGGGCAGGTGCAGATTGCCTCTTTCGCCCGCGCGAAAACATTTGCTGATTTGAAAGATAAGCGGAAAACCGGCAGCCAGAAGCCTTTTCATACAAAGTTCGGGGGAAGTTTGTAAAAACCAATCGCCCGAAGGAAATGCTTCAATATGTTCTTCCGGTGCGGGTGAGGGGATTCTCAGCGGAGTTTCTACTTCTAAAAATCCATGCTCAATAAAAAAAAGACGGATATTTTGGATCAGTCTGGCGCGCAGGTGCAATGCTTCTTTCTTTCGCGCCAGTAAAAAAATATCATCCAAATTTGATGCACTCAAATGTATTTATCCTTTGACGCGGGTTAGATATTCCCCCGTGCGTGTGTCAATCCGGATTTTTTCACCCTCGCCAACAAAGGTTGGTACCTGAATCGTATATCCGGTCTGGACTTTGACCGGTTTTGTGGCGCCGGATACCGTATCACCCTTGGCCCAGGGGTCGGCTTCGGTAACAACCAAATCAACGAAGTTAGGCAGGCTTATTCCGATAGGACGGTCTTCAAAGAGCAAAATTTCCGCTTCGATATTGTCAATTAAGAAGTTTTTGGCGTCACCGATTTGACTTTCCGTTAAATAAATTTGCTCGAAATTTTCATTATCCATGAAGCAGTATTTATCCCCTTCCTTATATAAATACTGCATCTTCTTTTCACGCAAGTCTGCTGATTCAAAGGTGTCCACTGAACGGAAAGATCTTTCAAACTGGCTTCCCGTGACCATGTTTTTCAGCTTGCAACGGTAGAGTGCTTGCCCCTTGCCCGGTTTGACAAAATTGAATTCGGTGATGACATATGGTTCGTTATCAATTTTCAGCCGCAATCCTTTCCGTAAATCGCTCGCGGTGTACATAAGATTTTCTCCCTATTTCCTAAATTTCATGAATTTATATGATTAATTTTTAGTTCTTACTAATCTATTTACATAAACTTGTCAAAATAATGTTGGTGTGTTTGCAAATTATTATTTATTGTTCCCGACATTGTATTCAGAGGCATCTTTCCTGTGCTTCCCGGTAAATCAAGAACATATTGGGGCAGACTTAGTCCGGAGCACTGACTCCATATTTTTTCCATCATAGTTATTCCTGATTTTAAATCGGTATGGAAGTGTCCGCATCCTTTAACAGGGTCACAGTGGAAAAGATAATAAGGACGAACCGATATCTTTTGCAAGCCGTAAAGTAGGTTGCGCATTACATCCGGTGAGTCATTGACGCCATGGAGTAAAACAGACTGGTTGGAAACAGGAATTCCTGATTCTTGGATCATATTGCAGGCTCGTTTGGATTCGGGGGTGATTTCAGCCGGATGATTAAATTGCGTGTTAAACCATAAAGGCCGGTAGCGCTTGAGCATCCGGCAGAATTCTTTGGTTATACGCATAGGCATGACAACGGGAGCGCGACTGCCGATACGTAAAACTTCAATGTGAGGTATAGCTTTCAGCGAGGCCAGTAGAGTTTCTATCGTTTGATCATCAAAAATAAGCGGATCACCGCCGGAGATGATAACTTCTCTGATTTGCCGTGATGCAGAAATATAGGGGATAATTTTTTTTAGTCGTGTTTTTAAACTAATGTGTGCTGATTGTGGCCAAAAACGTTTGCGGTTGCAATGCCGGCAATAAGTAAGACAAACTTCGGTAACGATAGCAAGGCAGCGATCAGAATAGCGGTGTATTAGTTTGGGTACCGGCATATGGCTGTCTTCTTCCAGCGGATCGTCCAGATAGTCCTTATAACATGAAATTTCCCGCAAATCCGGAATGCACTGGGCGCGGACCGGATCGTTTTCGTCATCAATTTGAATAAGTGATAAATAATATGGAGTGATTGCCATTGGATAAACAGCTGTTACGGCGTTTAACTTTTCCGTCCGCAGCAGTGACTCGCCTGGAAAATGATCTAATTGTGCCACCTTGGTAATGCGATTTTTGAATTGCCAGCGCGAGTCTTGCCAATCTCTAGCTGTGGCATTTTTAAAAAAGGACAAAATATTTTTATTTTTGTTTATATTCATATATACAATTTAATGGAAAGCAAATTAAGGCGTTCCTACTACCATAATTTTAACTAGATGCAAAGGAAATCAATTATCTTTGGGCGGCTTAAAATATGCGGGAAATCAATTTCCAGCCGTGATATGTTGAAATAAAGGCTAAAAACCCATTCTGGAGAGTTAATTTGATGTCTCTACAGCAGCGCAAAGAAAGAGTGGCGATATTATCAGTCGTTTCCAATTCTTTTTTAGTTTTATTTAAAGTAATTGTCGGTGTTTTAATCGGTTCTGTTTCGATAATATCCGAAGCGATTCATTCGTGTATGGATTTGTTGGCCGCAATTATCGCCATGTTCTCTGTGAAAACATCCAGCATTCCCGCTGATGAGCGGCACCCCTTTGGCCACGGAAAAATAGAAAATATATCCGGTTTGGTGGAAGCAGCGCTTATTTTTGTTGCCGCGTTTTGGATTATTTTTGAAGCAATAAAAAAAATAAGTTCTTCACAAACACTTGACGCTCCCGGCTGGGGGGTTGCGGTCATGCTCTTTTCCGCTGTCGTCAATTTTATTGTTTCCCGAAAACTATTCCAAGTAGGCAAGGAAGCTGATTCTATTGCCTTGCAAGCCGATGCCTGGCATTTACGGACGGATGTATATACTTCCGTGGGCGTTATGATCAGCCTGGGGTTGATTTGGATCGGTCATAGTTTTTTCCCCGATCCGAAGATGCACTGGCTTGATCCGATCGCTGCCATATTTGTTGCTGTCATTATCTTACGAGCGGCTTATGAATTAACCACACACTCCATTCGTGATTTAATGGATGTTAAATTGCCGCCGGAAGAAGAGGATTGGATTCGCGATGTAATTGTAAGCTGTCAGCCATCCATTCATGGTTTTCATCAGTTAAAGACACGCAAAGCGGGGCATTTTCGCTTTATTGAATTTCATATTAAAGTTAATCCGCAAATGTCGGTGGTTGATTCCCACAACATTACTAAAGGATTAGAATTAAGGATTAGACAAAGATTTCCCGATTCCGTTATTACTATTCATATTGAACCGTGCGATGGTGAATGCGCGAATATCTGTGCTGCTGGCTGCTTATTGGCCGAAAATGAAAAGCCAAAGTTCATATAAGATACTGAATGGTAGCGCACACATTTTATACCATTTCTAAATCAAAGATGATATCGAGCCGGAGACGTTGCTAACAAAGATAGCGCTTTGCTTCAGGATTGGAATTAAACCGGCTTATTTATTTACTTCCAGTTATAAGAAAAATTGTAAACAACCGTCTTTTTCCATCTTCAACCGGTTTTTCAACCTGAGCGGCCGCCCAATGCCGAACATCACGAAATCCCGCGTCTACGAACGTTCGGTGCAAATCTTCCCGATCAAATCCGAAGTGAAATACGCCGTCATTATTGCTGTGAAACTTACCATCGTCTAAATCCAGATCAGCTGACCTGCCCCCCGAAAACCGAT
>DLME01000149.1:5173-5770 GCA_002479215.1 Syntrophaceae bacterium UBA7544 | reverse complement strand
TACAACGGCGATGGAATACAATATGCCACACTTACCTGAGCTCATCGATTTTGCCGACGGCTGCGGCGCCGGCATCATGCTGATGTATCAGCTTGTCGCCGTCGGCCGTGGGGAAAAAATAGAAAAAGCCACTCTGAAGAAAAGCGCCAATAAATACTTAAGTGAACTTATTGCCGATAAACAAAAAATCGCCAAAACCATTATCGAGCCAGTCGCCGGACCGCAGTATTGGTCTTATATTTTAGAAAAAAACGGCATTCGGGATGGTGCGATGTTAAAACTGGCGGGTAAAGTTTTTCACGGCTGCGCCGCGGGCCGGGGTTTTGTTTATATCAAGGCCAACGGCGATGTCTGGCCCTGTCCCTTTGTAGAGATCAATGCGGGAAATATAAGGGATACAAGCTTTCAGCAAATATATGCCCAAGCACCGGTATTCCAAAATTTGCGGCGGCGTGAAGTTAGACTTAAAGGCATCTGCGGCGAATGCAATTACAAAACTGTTTGCGGCGGCTGCCGCGGACGCGCCTTAGCTTACAGCGGAGACTACCTGGCGGAAGACCCCCGCTGTTTTGTCAATGACGCTCGCTGAAAACGAGC
>DLME01000149.1:0-5106 GCA_002479215.1 Syntrophaceae bacterium UBA7544 | reverse complement strand
AATGACGCTCGCTGAAAACGAGCGCAGCGAAGTTTGAAGCGCAAGCGGAATTGATCCCCAAAGCAAAGCGTCGCGGGATCAATGAAACTCAAATTTCCAAAACGAAGTGAATAGAAATTTGATAGTCGAATTAATGAAACTCGCCGATAATGAGACCCAAGCTTCAGAAACAAAGTGCATAACCTAAAGGTCACGTCACCGCTGAAGTTTGCTGGACGAATTATACCAGACGCGTAGCGCCGTAGTAAAACGAGCGCCGCGAAGTTTGAAGCGTTAGTTGAATCAATGAAACTCAGATATTGCAAGCGCAGCACAGAAATATCTGCTAGCTGAATTGATCCCACCAGAGGGGGGATTGATCCCCAAAGCGAAGCGTCGCGGGATCCATGAAACTCAATTTCCAAAACGAAGTGATTCCGGCCTATCCAATCCTTACCCATCTGGAAGCGGCAAGAGATGTCAAATTGGATATAGTTCCCAGGATGCGGCGTTGTTCCGGGAGCAGGTTCTTAAACTCATATTTTATGCCGACTACGCCGATCGTCTCCTCCTGGGATTTGATCGGCAGGAAACAATAGGAGATACTCGGCAGGGTCTCAGTTCCGGCACCGGAAATTTCCCCGTGAGAAAAGGACCAATGGGCAACAGCCATATCATTTTGATTAATTTCCAAATCCGGACTACTTCTTGACCATAGCTGCAGGTCGCCTCCCTTTGCCCTGAACAGAACAAAACACGGAACGTTGATAACCTTCTGAACATACTTGGTGGTAAGATTGCTTATGTCATTAAGAATTGTTGTCCTCAGGAAGGCCAGGGTGTTCATTGTTTCCTGAGAAAAAGCAGCCAGTCCTTCTACCAGCTGTTCGAGAGGGGGGAGGATCAAGAATTCCCTGCTCATCTCTTCGACGAGGACAACCCTCTCCAGCCTTAGTTGCAGGGCAACATTTTGTTTTTTTACAACCTTTACCAACTGCCCGACAATAATTGCGGTAAAAAGGAAAACCAATACATTAATTATTTCCTTGGGGTCTTTCACCAAAAAGCTGTATTTGGGTTCGGTAAAGAAAAAATCATAAGTTAAAAGACTAAAGATCGAAGTAAATATTGACGGCCATACACCAAACAACAAGGCGCTGACAATTGTTGCAATTAAATAGATATAAACTAACGAAGACGGATCAACAAAGTTCTGAAGAACGGCATTAACCAGAGTGATAATTGCAATCATAACCAGTGTCATTAAGTAATCGGATAACTTAAACACTATTTTCCGAGGAGGAGGGGGACTGGGTTCTTTTCCTTTTTTCCCCACTGTCGGAGTAATGAGATGAAGTTCAAAATCACTCGAGGCATAAAGAAGACGGGAAACAGGTGATCTTTTAAAAAATTCAATAAGGGCCGACCGTAGCGGCTTACCGATTACGATCTGCGTAATGTTGTTCTCCCGGGCAAAACGAATAATTTCATCGGCAACATCGTCACCGGAAAGCGTCATGATTTTTGCACCCAGCTCTTCCGCGAGATTCAGCGCATCCGTTAAATAAACTTTTGCCTTACCCGAAGGCTCGGTAAAACCACTGGGTAAAACATAGACTGCATACCATTCGGCATGCACATCTTTAGCGATCGAATAGGCTTTGCGGATCAATTGTTTGGCATAGGGACTGGCGGCAATGCAGACAACAAGTTTATCCGAGGTAGGCCAGGGACCGGGAATCGCTTTTGCCCTCATATAATTGAGAAGCTCGCTATCCATCTTGCGGGCGACAAGAGTTAACATGAGTTCGCGCAGGGCAAACAGATTACCCCTTTGGAAAAAGTTATCTATGGCATGGAGAGCCTGCTCGGGGATGTATACCTTGCCCTCCTTTAACCTTTGCGTCAGCTCTTCCCAGGGAATGTCGATTACCTGGACCTCGTTGGCCAGGTCAAAAAATGTGTCCGGCAATGTTTCCAGCATGCGGACAGAGGTGATTTTGGCAACAGCGTCATTCATGCTTTCGAAGTGCTGGATATTGACCGTGGTGTGAACATCAATTCCTTGTTCCAGTAATTCCTCAATATCCTGATAACGTTTTGGATGGCGGCTGCCCTCGACATTGGTGTGGGCAAGTTCGTCCACCAGGACAACGGCAGGATGCCTCACGAGAACGGCATCCAGATCCATTTCTCCGATAGAAATACCCTTATAATCAATCATCTTCCGGGGTATTACTTCCAGGTCGACAAGAAGCAATTCCGTATCGGCACGCTTATGTGTTTCGACGAAACCAACTACAACATCTATCCCGCGTTTCTTCAATACATGGGCATCATTGAGCATGGCAAAAGTTTTACCGACACCAGGAGCGTAGCCGAGAAATATTTTTAATCTTCCCTTCTTGGCATCATCCTTTTCTATTTCTTTTAAAAGGGCATCGGGATCAGACCTTAAATCTTTTTCTTCCATAAAGTTGCCTTCCCTATAATTTACCGCTGAACCTTGATACTTTCAAGAGTAATATTCGATTGCAAAAACATTGACGCGCTGCATCCCCCAAAATGACGCCGTGTGTTTTATATAGTTCATCATTGTTGCCAGCTTCCTCCTGTTTCGGCAGAATGCTGAATCCCGGCAATATCTAATTACCCTTGATGTAACTGTCCTTTACCAGGCGATACCCAATTCCCGATTCGGTCAGAATATATCTGGGTTGGGTCGGGTCAGCCTCGATTTTACGCCGCAGTTGCCCTACATAAATCCGTAAATAATGCGTATGCTCCTGATAATTCGGTCCCCAAATGGCTCGCAACAACTGCTGATGGGTCACGACACGGTCGGCCTGTAGGGTCAAATATTTCAAAATTTCATATTCAGTCGGGGTCAGTTTTAGCTCTTTCCCCCTGAGACTCACTATTCGGCGGGCGATGTCCAGAGTAATCTCTCCGAATGCCAGTACCGGCTCATCAACCGTTTTTGCCGAACGACGCAACGCCACCCTGATCCTGGCCAGGAGTTCCCCCATGTTGAAAGGCTTCGTTAAATAGTCATCCGCCCCGGCATCCAGAGCCTTAATTTTTTCGCTTTCCTGCTCGCGAACGGACAGAATGATTATGGGGGTCTCGGTCCATTCGCGAAGTTTGCTGACCACTTCATGGCCATCACAGTCCGGCAAGCCCAGATCCAGAATTATTATATCCGGGTGGAAAATAGTGGCTTGGTTCAGACCCTCGTGCCCAGTTGCCGCTTCAGCTATATTATAGCTATGGCCGGTTAAAGCTATATTAAGCATCCGGCGGATTTGTTTTTCGTCATCAATGACGAGGATACGCGCACCTTCAGTCGACATATTCTTCACCTTAAATATTTCCAGGTTGCGATGGTTGATCCGGTACGGGCAGCGAGAAAATGAAACAATTTTTATTTTGCCCGGACGACTCTACCCATATTTTGCCCTTATGCGCCTCAATTATTCCTTTGCAGATTGAAAGACCCAGTCCTATTCCTGCCCGGTTTTTGGATACGTGAAGGCGATAAAATTTGTCAAATACATCTTTCCTGTCCTTCGCCGGAATTGTTGAGCCGACATTAATAATGGAAAAAAGCAGTTCCTTGTCCCTCTGTTGAACCGACATGGAAATTTCGCCATCCGGCAGCGAATACTTGACGGCATTTTCGAGCAGATTAATGACCACATGCTCGATAAGAGCAAAATCGGCCATTACGAGCGGCAGTCCCGCAGGAATATATATTTGCAGCTTATGTTTTTGCAATATATCCCCAATCTCTCGGATGGCAACTCCAACTATATCCTGCATGTCGCACCAATCCACATTGGGCTTCAGTACCCCGCTTTCCAGACGTGTCATATCCAGAAGATTGGACGTAAAGCGATTCATCCGCTGCGCCTCTTCTTTAATCGTGCTCAAAAGGATATCTCTCGACTCCGAGCTAATCACTCCCCCTTCCAGGAGACCCGTCACGGCTCCGGTGATGGATGCCAGGGGCGTTCGGATTTCATGAGAAACAGAGTTCAATAAAGCTGTATGCAATTTCTCAGATTCGGAAAGCAATTTTGCCTTTGCGGCTTCTTTCGCCAACTCTACACGGATGAGACCTACGGCAGCGATGTTGGTAAAAGCCTCCAGGATTTGGAGCTGCTCGGGCGAGATGAAATCATCCTTCATTTCCGGGGTAACCGCAAGAACGGCCATTGTCCTGTTTTCCACCTTGACCGGTAAAAAGAACGTCGGCGTTTCCCTGATAACCCCGGTTCCCCTGCCTGCATACTTCCCATGATCCCAAACCCATTGCGCAATACCCAGTTCATTCCCGCTGGCCAGAGTGGCTCCGGCCGGACTGGATGCCGCAATGCTCAATTGGTTTTTATCAGTTTCAGGCAACATGAAAATAATCTTCCTGTCGATAGCTTCAGCAATCGTATTGACCAAAATTTCCGATATCTGCTGCACGTTGGTCACGGCTGCCATTTGCCGGCTGAGCGCATATAAGGCAAGCGTCAACCTCTCACTTTTTCGGGCTTTTTCCAGTTCATCCCTGAGCTTGGTGGCCATAGTGGAGATGACGATTGCAACCAACAGGTAAACCGCAAACGTGAACAAGTACTGTATATTATCTACGGAGAAACTATAAATTGGGGGTACAAAGAAAAAATCAAAAGCCAATACTCCCAAAAAAGAAGCAAAAAATGAAGGGCCACGGCCCCAGTAAGCCGCGCTGATCAGAACCGGCAATAGATATAGGAGAGCTATATTTAAAAGGTCAAAAAAGGGGGGCAGAAATTTCCCAATAACGGTAACAAGGGATATAGTCAGAAGGGTCCACAAATACGCCATGTTCATGCGGGTTGCTTTCATAATTTTATTCTATCATAAGTTAGAATACCATGTCGATTAATTAGAAACCAGTTGCACCGCTTGGATTAGATACTTCACCCTCCCTCTGTCAATTCTCAATTCCAGCTCTTCCTTAAAAAGCCGCTGCAATTTATTCCGGACAAATTGCAGCGGCTGCAAAACCAACATCACTTCTTAGAAAGTGTAGCTTAACGTTACTCCGCCATAAAGATAGGTGCTATCCCTATCGGATGGATTGGTTACGCC
>DLME01000233.1 GCA_002479215.1 Syntrophaceae bacterium UBA7544 | reverse complement strand
ATTCAGAATTTGCCAGTAATATTCGCTGTTGATCGCGCAGGGATAGTGGGCGAAGACGGGGCAACACACCAGGGTCCCTTTGACATTTCCTTTTTAAGATGTTTGCCGAATATGACGATTGTTTCGCCATACAATGAAAATGAACTTGGCCATTTACTTTACAGTGCCATTGGGTATAATCAACCTGTTGCGGTACGGTATCCCAGGGGAAGTGGGTTAGGAGTAGAATTGGATCCAATGTGGCATACAGTACCAATTGGCAAAGGGGAAATATTCAGACAAGGGAATGATATTACCTTATTGGCAATAGGGCCGGTTGTGAACAGCGCCATGGACGCAGCAACTATTCTTGGGAAAGAAGGATTGGATTGCGCCGTAATAAATGCTCGATTTGCCAAACCTCTGGATAGCGAACTCATTTTGCAACAAGCTGAAAAAACGGGCAATCTGCTTACAATAGAAGAAAATACAACGTGCGGCGGATTTGGCAGCAGTATTTTAGAGCTGTTTTCCCTCAATCCTGAGTTAAAGGTAAAGGTTAAAACTTTGGGATTACCCGATCATTTTATAGAACATGGTTCATCCGAACAATTGCGTTCGATGCTACACGTTGATGCAGAAGGAATTGCCAATTCGGTGGTTACTCTTTTTCCAGAATTGTGTGCACAGGTTTCACTAAAAAAACTAGAGGAAAAATTATGAAGACACCTGCTATCTTTCAAAAATATCGTCGGGATGTAGATGAAAAAATTAAATTTATCATCCACGACCACAATTCCGAACTATATAAGATGATGGAGTATCACCTCGGATGGTTAGACGTTAACGGCAATAGTGTTCGAGATAATTCTGGTAAAGCAATGCGCCCGGCGTTGTGTCTTTTTTCATGTGAGGCATTAAACGGTGATATTAATGGAGCTCAATGGGCCGCCGCAGCACTGGAATTAACACACAATTTTTCCTTAATACTTGATGACGTTCAAGATGATGATAGAGAAAGGCGACATCGTCCCACCGTGTGGGCTATCTGGGGTAAACCTCAGGCAATAAATGCTGGAACTGCAATGCATATACTATCGAGTTACGCTTTAGCTCAAATGAAAACTTGTGGCGTGAGTTTTCAAAAACAGCTACAAGCCTATCAAAAATTGGACGAAATAACCTTGAATCTGATTGAGGGACAATATCTTGATATAAGTTATGAGGACAAGTTTGACATCACTGTGAAAGATTATATAAAAATGATTGAATTAAAAACTGCCGCACTCATATCCGGTTCAATGGAAATTGGGGCTGCCTTTGCTTCGGAAGATGAGACCGTAACCAGTAATTTCAAGGACATGGGTAAATACTTGGGACTTGCCTTCCAGATAAAAGACGACATCTTGGGTATCTGGGGGAACCAGAATGAGACGGGCAAATCATCAGGTAGTGATATAAGGCGGCATAAGAAAAGTTTCCCTATTGTATATGCTTTAGAAAATGCGCCCGAACGTCTAAAAAATGAATTGGTGACGATTTACGCCAACAAGAGAATGTCTGAAGACAACGTTAACCGGATTCTTGAAATCCTTGATGAGGTGAATGCTCGAGAAAGTGCCCAGAAATTTGTGGAGACTTTTTGTGATAATGCTAAAAATAATTTTGGCAACCTGCAACTAGGACAATCAGCAAAGAGTGATATGAATGACGTTATTGAATTTATGGCTGGAAGAAATTATTGATACCCAAGAACTATTAGTGCGGGATTGGATATAAAATGAATCATCAAAATCAAAAACGGAAAAAAGATCATCTCAACATTACCTTAAGTGAATATACTAGTTTTAAAGATGTTACGACGGGTCTGGAAAAATATCATTTTATCCACCAGGCATTACCCGAAACAGACCTCAAAGATATTGATCTTTCAACTGAAATTTTTGGGAAACAGGTTAAAGCCCCGATCATTATTTCTCCGATGGTGGGAGGAATTCAAGCAGCTAAGCGCCTCAATCAAAACCTGGCTGAAGCCGCCCAGACATTAGGATTGGCAATGGGAATTGGGTCCCAAAGATGTTTGGTTGATGACTCCGAAGTCACGGAAACATACCGGGTGAGACCTATTGCACCGGACATTCTTCTTTTCGCAAATATTGGTGCAGTTCAATTGAATTATGGCTTTACAATTAAAGAATTACTGAAAGCTGTGAAAGCGATAGACGCAGATGCGTTGGTTTTGCATCTTAATCCGCTACAGGAAGCTCTCCAGGTTGAAGGTAATACCGATTTTTCTGGATTGGCAAAGAAAATAAAAATGGTTTGTTCTGAATTACCCGTTCCGGTCGTAATTAAGGAAGTCGGCTGTGGTATTTCTGAAGAAACAGCTGCAATGTTAGTTGAGGCAGGTGTGGCAGCGATTGATGTTGCAGGGGCAGGCGGAACGTGTTGGAGTGAGATCGAAAGAATGAGAATTGATGATGAAACAAAAATAAAGGTGGCATCGGAATTTGCCTCATGGGGAATTCCAACAGCAGATACTCTGGTCATGACGCGAAAAGTGGCTCCTGATTTGCCGATAATAGCTAGTGGTGGAATTAAAACCGGCATGGACGCCGCGAAAGCCATCGCTCTAGGAGCGGATGCGGTCGGAATAGGCGGACCACTCCTTCTCGCAGCTGATAAATCGTCAGATGATGTTATCAATTACCTTGAAGAGGTTATTTGCGTCCTTCGAATCGTAATGTTTTGCCTTGGGACAAATTCCATTGACAAGCTCAAAAGGTCGTTATTTTTGAGGAAGATATGAAAACTACCACATATCCTATTCAATTATCAGCTGCCTTCGCTTGGTATTTGGCGAAAAATCAGATACGGGGAACCAAGAGATATCCGATCACTTTAATGCTGGAGCCATTATTCAGATGTAACTTGAGATGTAATGGTTGCGGCCGCATCCGGGAATTTAGCGATGTTCTTGATGAAACTCTATCAGTTAAGGATTGTTTAAGCTCAGCGGAACAAGCTGGTGCACCAATGGTCAGCATAACCGGTGGTGAGCCGCTGCTCCATCCGAAAATTGAAGACATCGTAAATGGTATCATCGGACAGGGGCGTTTTGTAAATCTATGCACAAACGGAATCCTTCTTGAAAAATCAATAGGTAAATTTCATCCTTCTTCTCATCTAAGCTTTGTAATACATTTGGACGGAATGGCAGAAACGCATGATAAATTTGCGGGCAGAAACGGCGTATTTGATTCCGCTGTCACCGCGATCAAATCTGCAAGAAAAGCAGGTTTCCGGGTTTTTACCAACACCACGATTTACAAGAACACGAATATCAATGAGATAGAGCAACTATTTATTATGCTGGCTCATATTCCCGTAAACGGGATTATAACAGCCCCTGCTTTCAACTACAGCTCTGTTGACAATGATGTTTTCTTGAATCGTCAGGAAATTATTGAAATTTTCCAACCAATTTACAGGCTTCGCCATAAAGTGCCATTTTACAACACTCCCCTCTACATTGAATTTCTCGCAGGCAAAATTGGTTTAAAGTGCTCCCCTTGGAGCATGCCTACCCGGAACCCAAAAGGATGGAAAAGCCCATGTTACCTGTTGACCAATGGGCATTTTAGTTCATTCAGGGAGTTACGCGAAAAGACGTCATGGGATATATATGGTCCAGGTAATAATCGAGAATGCTCCGATTGTATGGTGCACTGTGGGTTCGAAGCAAGCGCAATAAATGCCATAATGGCTAATCCGTCTAATTTAGTTAGGACAATTAAAGGGCTGGTTTAATTATGCTAGCCATATTTGCCGCGGTAAAACAGGAAATCCAAGGTGTGGCGAAACAGATGAAAATAAAAAACACTTATCGCCATTCTGATTTCCGAATTTTCGAAGGGACCCTAACAGGACACGAGGTCATTCTGGTTGCGACCGGGATGGGTTGGCAAAAGGCTGTCTTAGCGGGGGAATATGCTGTTAGCAAATATCCTATTAGTTCGATCTTGTCTACCGGTGTGTGTGGCGGGCTCGATGAAAAAAGTAAAACGGGAGATTTTCTACTCTATAACACTGTGATAAACGAGGAGGATACGTCAACAATCTTATACCCTGATAAACGCTTGCTTGCAATCGCTAATATGGGACTTTCCAAATTGGGTTTAAACCATGGATCGGGAAATGGATTGACTGTTAAAAAAGTCTGCTCTTTACCGGATATCAAACGCGAATTAGGCGCAAGATTTAATGCTGTCGCAGTCGATATGGAAAGTTATCAACTGGCACAAATAGCAACCCGAAATAATATACCTTTTTTAGTAGTACGACCCGTTTTCGATTCAGTTAACGAAAATTTAACTGTAATAGACAATATCGTGGGAACTAATGATTTTCTTCATTTAAAAGGGCTTGCTTACGTTCTCGTTCATCCCGGTTGTGTCAAAGGATTGATGGATTACAGGAAACGGGCTAGCACATTAGGAGAAAATCTGGCTGAATTCACGTCCAATTATGTTGGTGAAATCTCATAAGGGATTGGAATGAAGGTATTTTTAACCGGTGCAACCGGCTTCATAGGCGGAAATCTGGCGCGTAAACTCGTCGGCAGAGGATATTCGGTTAGGGCCTTGGTAAGAAAAGGCTGCAGCCTAAAATTCATTGAAGATATTAATTTAGAACTGGTTGAAGGTGACCTTCTGGATGAAACATCTCTAGAAAGAGGCATGGCCGGTTGTAAAGCACTGTTTCATACAGCGGCACTATACACTTTTTGGTCGTCTAACAGCAAGATAATTTACGATACAAATGTCCGAGGTACTGAAAATGTTTTTCTGGCTGCTAAAAATACAAATATTGAGAAAATAGTCTATACCAGCTCAGAGTCAACACTAGGAATCGCTGAAAATGGCATCGGTGATGAAACAATGCCGGGTAATGTTCACAAGATTCCCGGAGATTACAAAAAATCTAAGTTTTTATCTGAACAGATTGTGCTCAAAATGTGCCAGGACGGAGTTCCTGCAGTTATTGTTAATCCTACCATGCCAATTGGCCCGTACGATACTAAACCAACACCGACGGGCAGGGTTGTTTTGGATTATCTCAACCATAAGATGTTCGCCTGCGTAAATACAGGACTTAATGTCGTGGATGTTGAAGATGTGGCCATGGGACATATCCTTGCTTTCGAAAAGGGAATACCTGGAGAGAAATACTTGTTGGGCAACAAAAATATTACTCTCCGGCAAATCATGGGGATATTGGAAAAAATAACCGGTATCAAGGCTCCCAATTATAACATCCCAATATGGTTTGCTCTGACAATGGGGTATATGGACGAGTTTATGGAAGGGAAGATAATCGGTAGATGTCCCCGAATACCAATCGCTGAAGTAAAAGCTTCGCGTAAATTCCGTCACTTCGATTGTTCCAAAGCGATCAATCAACTGGGTATGCCACAAACACCAATTGAAGAGTCTTTCAAAAAGTCCGTTGACTGGTTCATCAATAATGATTACGTTGCAACCCCTAAAAGGTAACACAGCTATGAAAAACATCGATCAAGTTGTTTACACTGAAATACTTGACGAAGCGATCAAGAAAACACAGGAATTTCTACTCCAGAAACAAGATAAAACCGGATTCTGGGTCGGAGAATTGGAGGCGGATGCGAGTGTTACCGCTGGCTACATACCATTTATCTATTTTATGTCTGAAAATATGGATGCTGATAAAAGAGATCGAATCATTAATTTTATTCGGCTGAAGCAGAAAGATGATGGTTCTTGGAGCAGTTTTCATGCCGGTCCTGGAGACCTGAACGTGACTGTCCAGGTGTATTTTGCGCTGAAATTAGCAGGAATTTCGGCCTCAGAACCATGTATGCTGATGGCTCGCCAATTTATTCTGTCCAACGGCGGCGTTATGAAAGTAAATACGATAACTCGTATTTGGCTAGCGATGTTCGGACAATATGATTACCGGGGGACTCCTTCAATTCCACTCGAAATAGCTTTGTTACCTAATAGTTTTTTATTTAACATTTATGAATTTGCCAGTTGGTCTCGAGAAACCATAATGGCTTTAATGCTGATTCTAGCATTGAAACCTGTCTGTAAAATACCGGAAAAGGCTTGCATCAAAGAACTCTATTTAGAGCCTTTGGAACAACGGCGTTACGTAGTGGCGAAGAGAGAGGGTTTTTTTAATGTTCGTAATTTGTTTCTCGACCTGGACCGGTTATTCAAAATATTGGAGAACCAGCCAATTAAACCTTTGAGGAACCGGGCAAAGCGTAAAGTGGAAAAATGGGTTCTGGAGCATCAGGAAAAAGATGGAAGTTGGGGTGGGATACTGCTCCCATGGGTATATTCCTTAATGGCTTTGAAATCTTTGGGTTATACTCTTGAAAACCCTATAATTGAGAAAGGAATGGATGGCTTGTCTCCCTTCTTGATTGGCGACGCAAACACTTTGAGGATGCAGCCTGCCGTTTCTCCGGTGTGGGATACTGCTTGGTCTGCTCTTTCGCTATTAGAATCAGGATTACCCATTTCTGATCCATCAATTCAAAGAGCATCCAAATGGCTTTTACAGCAGGAAATTCATTCATATGGTGATTGGAAAATTAAAAATCGCAAAACCGAACCTGGTTGTTGGGCTTTTGAATTCAATAATGATTTTTATCCTGATATCGATGATACTTCGGTAGCGGCTAGACTATTGTTCCAAACTGCGACGGATGACCAACAATCAATGCAACTTGCGGCGGCAAATCGGGGGCTCAAGTGGGTGAAGAAAATGCAAAACAAGAAAGGTGGTTGGGCCGCCTTTGATAGTAATAATAATTTGCAAATTCTCTCGCAGGTACCTTATGGCGATTTTATGACTCCGCTTGATCCGACTAGTCCGGATGTAACTGCCCATGCTATCGAATTGATCGCGAAGACGGACCCTGCTGATGTGTCCTTAAAACGAGCGATTGCATACCTAAAGCAGGTTCAAGAACCGGATGGTTCATGGTTCGGCCGTTGGGGAGTTAACTACATGTATGGTACAGGTTTGGTACTTTTGAGTCTCAACGTTGCCGGTGAAAACATGGAACAGCCATATATCTCTCAAGCTGCGGATTGGTTGGAAGCAAATCAAAACTCTGACGGTGGGTGGGGGGAAACCTGTGAAACTTATAATAATCCCGACCTGAAAGGCAAAGGACAAAGTACTGCATCACAAACTGCATGGTGCCTCATGGGATTGATCGCGTGCAAACGTCATTTACATCCATCTGTGGCAAAGGGGATTTTGTATTTCCTCAAGAATCAAAATGATGATGGATCATGGACAGAAGAAGCTTTCACCGGCACAGGTTTTCCAAAAGCCTTTTATTTGCGATACGACCTATACCGAATTTATTTTCCTCTTCTTGTTCTTGGGCAATTTAAAAAAACTAGGGAGGATAAAAATGGATGAAACATTGGAACGATTTTCCCAAATTCCGCCTTCGGAACGTGTACTTCTTTTGCCGCATTGCCTTCGTCACAGTAAAACCTGCAAAGCCACATACGATGGAGAAGGATTGCAATGTGTTAAATGTGATGTAAACTGTTCCGTCAATCGTTTGAAAGAGGCTGCATTGAAATACGGTTATAAAGGTATCTGTATCGCGCCCGGAGGTAAATTGGCAATCAAATATGTCAAAACCAAACAACCATCTGCAGTGATTGCAGTGGCATGTGATAAAGAACTCTTGGAAGGCGTGCAAGCAATTAAGGGATTGTGTAGCGAGATCAATCCAACTATTGTTATTATTCCATTAACAAGAGATGGTTGTATAGATACTGTTGTGGATGACGAGGAAGCATTAAAGACCATCAGTATTGGTTGCGTTGCCCCAGTTGCTGGAGTTATTCATAACTAAAAAGATTAAAAGCCAATTGAATTAACTGGATATACCTGGTCATTCTGGGTCTTATGGAGATACGGGGTTACTAATTTGGAAAATGTCTGTTCCGAAGCGATCCGGTTATCAAGTATTGCGGAGAGCCGCTGCCGCCGGACTTCATTTCTTGCCCGACGTGTGGACGTACCCATCTCCGCGACCCAAAGACGAATAATCCAGATCCGTTTCTCCGATTTGCTGCCAGAGTGCAGAACGCCGTTAACAGGCTAGGCCGGCCGGTCACCGTCGCCGTCATGGGCTGCGAGGTTAATGGTCCCGGCGAAGCGAAGAGTGCCGATATCGGCATTGCACACACGATGACGAGATTGTGTTAGTTGAGCAGGATAAGGAATATGATATTACAAATCAATTATTGCTTTACATTCGTCGGCATCCAATGATTCAATAGTGAACCCGAGGTTTCTGGCCAAGCCAATCATCTTCACGTTATCCCTGAGGATAACACCGTACATGCTTTTAA
>DLME01000219.1:1900-11465 GCA_002479215.1 Syntrophaceae bacterium UBA7544 | reverse complement strand
ACGAGCGCATTCTTGTCGCGAATGTGTTGGTCTGGGTCGAGATAACTGGGATCCGTCTTCTTTTTTTGTCAATACGGCGAAAACCAAATCGATTGAGTATACTGCTACGTCGGCATTACAGATAACATAGCCTGTAATTTCGCCCATTGCCTCATCCCAGTGATGGTTTCTTCTCGTTAAAATGGAAAACGTCCGCTTCTGGTATCCTTAAGTTAAGAGTGTAAATTAATGAGCAAAATCAAATCGAACCATCGGAGTTAGAAATATGTTGAAAAAGTTCCCGGTCATCTGCTTGGTTTTGTTTCTCATTTTACCATTGATAGTTTCTTGCACGGCCCCAAGCAGCAGCACACTAACGAGTCCGGCTACTCAAACACCTTCAACTGCTGTAACAAATGGAACATGGAGTTTAAATCTCGTGGGAGTAGTAACCCGTGTAGTTGATCAATCGCTTTTTGCCGAAGGTACTGCACCAGGGTGCCACGGCGCAACATGGAAAGACACAGAAGGGCAGGTCTGGTCCGGAATTCCGCTCTGGTTACTTGCCGGTTATGTAGACGACGAGAAAACACCCATGAAAATTGATACTGCCCTCTGGGCTCAAGGGTTCGGCATTCAGGTAATTTCTTCAGGTGGTTCCATGGTAGAATTTACCTCTGCCGAAATTGAAAATAACAGTAATATTATTGTCGCTTACCATGTTAACGGCCAGCCATTACCCGGCACCCAATGGCCGTTGACACTTGTTGGAAGCGCAGTTGATCAACAGCACGAAATCAGCCAAATAACCGAAATAAAACTTGTTTTGCCATCCTCCACAGCGCCTACGTCAACCACTGTTCAATGACGAGTGCGCTGCCAGAATTGTGTATGACCATTCCGGTCTTTGTGCACCTATCGATTTACGCATCCAGAGAAAAAGCTGGGTATTTATCGGTTATTAGCAAGAAGGCATAAGCCGATACCCTGAGTGTCCATCTCAATACTCCAACAGTAAAATCAAACAAACCACGAGGGTAATGGCCAGTGAAAAGAATCGAGAACCATGCGATTACAGCCACCACAAACATTGCGATAAGCAAAAAGAAAAGAACCACGTAATACGGTATGGCTAAGAACCATTTAATCAGCGGCCAGCCTCTGCCGAGCTGAGTTTTAACATCGGGATAAATCAAATTCAAATGCACAGCCTGTTCTTCTTCGGTTGACGGATATTCATCTCTTAATAGCAGAACGTATGAAATAACCCGGTAACTGAATTTGGTAAATGCTAAATCCCAGTCAAACCACCATTTGGGATACTTGTTTCTGAAAAGGATCATTAAAACCAAAGGGAGGAATAGAATACCACCAACCGAAAGAACAGTATGCCAGCCTCCTGCGTTAGCGCCCCAGTTCAGCGCGGCATTACCGAGAAGTCCCAGATTAATGGCGATCGGGATTGCGACAAAAATGCGGAAGAAACTGGCCGCCGCTGTTTTTATCTCTGACCGATGGTTATTTTTTTATTGTGTTCCCAGTTGTCTAAGTAGTATAATCAACCTAACTGAATATTGCTAGGGGTGCTGAAAGGCTGAGAGTTCCAATCCAAACGGAACAACCCTTGAACCTGACTTGGATAATGCCAACGTAGGAAAGCGCGAACGAAGTCCCGATTTCCTCGGGACTTTTTATTTTTTGGGGGAAAAATGCTGGTCACGATTAATGGAAAGAAATCCGATGTCATACCTGATTCAAACATTCAGGACGTCATCCGGACAAAAAATCTAGAGATGACTGCCATTATTATTGATTTAAATGGAAATATTATTGCCCCTGAGCACTGGTCTGATACTTTTTTGCATAAAGATGATGACTTAGAAATAATTCAGATTATCGGTGGTGGCTAAAATGGAAGACAAATTGAAAATCGGAGATAAAGAATTAGATAGCAGACTGTTCATAGGCACCGGTAAATTTGCCGACTATAGCCTAATTCCCAAAGTTATTGAATCTTCGAAGGCTCAGGTAGTTACGGTAGCGCTACGCCGGGTTGATTTTGGCACACCAGAAGAAAATATGCTTACCTTTCTTTCTCAGAACATTGTGCTGATGCCAAATACATCGGGGGCGCGCAATGCTTCAGAGGCCATTAGAATTGCCCGTATTGCCCGGGCAGCCGGGTGCGGAAACTGGGTAAAAATAGAAATTATAAACGACCAGAAATATTTACTGCCTAATAACTTTGAAACTATAAAAGCAATAGAAGTCCTGGCAAAAGATGGTTTTATCGTCCTGCCCTATATGAGTCCTGACCTCACCGCAGCTAAAATGATGGCTGAAGCCGGAGCAGCGGCAATTATGCCATTGGGCGCTCCCATTGGTACCAATCGTGGTCTCAAGACACGAGAATTAATTCAAATTCTCATTTCCGAGATAAACTTACCCATCATTGTTGATGCTGGTATTGGCCGTCCTTCTGAAGCTGCCGAAGCGATAGAAATGGGAGCAGCCGCTGTCCTTGTGAATACGGCGATCGCAACGGCGGATGACCCAGTATTAATGGCGGAAGCCTTTGGTCAAGCCGTGGATGCGGGGCGAAAGGCTTACCTTGCGGGGCCCGGGGCAACACACCAGTTTGCAGAAGCAAGTTCCCCTTTGACCGGTTTTTTAAGAAACGAATGAAGAAGGACATCATGACATTTAATGATGAAGCTGAGCGGTTTCAGAACTTAAATTTAACCAACATGATGGAGAGGTTTACTCCTTTCCAAATTGATCAGATACTCGCAAAATCAGAGATCCAGTGGCAGGAATTCCTCGGTTTACTGTCGCCAGCAGCCACCGGTTTGCTCGAGAACATGGCGCAAGCCGCACACAAATTGACTATCGAACACTTTGGCCGAACAATCTTGCTATACACCCCCTTGTATCTTTCCAACTATTGCGTTAATCAATGCGTTTATTGCGGTTTCAACCAGGCAAATGATATTCCGCGGCGCAAATTGACTTTGCACGAAGTTGAACTGGAAGCGCAGGCAATATCTATCACAGGTCTCCAGCATTTATTGATACTTACCGGTGAGTCCCGCCAGCATTCCCCCGTTTCTTATATTGCAGATTGTGTCTCTATTTTAAGAAAATACTTTTCTTCAATTTCAATTGAGGTTTATCCTTTATCTACCGAAGAATATGCTGATCTAATTTCCGCCGGTGTAGATGGTCTCACGATTTACCAGGAAGTATACGATCAACAAATTTACCAGCGATTACATCCAGCTGGACCGAAGCGAAATTACTCATACCGTCTCACGTCTCCTGAGCGTGCCGGGGATGCAGGAATACGGACCATAAATATCGGAGCGTTGCTGGGGTTGAACGACTGGCGCTATGAAGTATTTTTTACCGGTATTCATGCTGCTTATTTACAGAATAAATTTCCTGACATTGAAGTTGGAGTATCTTTCCCAAGAATGAGACCGCAGTTCGGCGATTTCGAGCCCGAATACAGGGTATCAGACAGTGACTTAGTCCAGAGCATTGCTGCCTTACGGCTTTTCTTACCTCGAATTGGTATCACTATTTCTACCAGAGAGAATGCCTTTTTGCGGGACAACCTGCTTAAATTGGGCGTTACTAAAATGTCAGCAGGATCATCCACAGCTATCGGCGGCCATACCGATGCCATCGATAGCATCGGTCAATTTGAAATATCCGACAGAAGGACTGTAAAGGAAATGAGAGAAACTATTTCCAAAGCCGGATATAAACCGATCCTAAAGGATTGGCATGACTTAAATGCGGGCAGGATCGATGAAACAACGTCAGTTACCTGAAACGGATTTATACGGCATTACCGCCAGCCAGTTTTCACTGGGACGCTCTAACGTTGCGGTGGTAAAACAGATGCTGGAGGCAGGCATTAAAATTATCCAGTACCGTGAGAAGGATATGTCAATGTTACGGATGTACCATGAGTGCATTGCCATTAGAGATTTAACCGCCCTATACGGAGCATGTTTCATTGTGAACGACTATATTGATTTGGCAATGGCTGTCGAATCGGACGGGGTACATATCGGTCAAGACGATCTGCCACCGGAGGAAGTCCGGAATCTGGTTGGTAATAAAATAATAATCGGACTTTCCACCCACTCTCCGGAACAGGCAGATTTAGCTGTAAAATCAGGGATAGCCGATTATATCGGGGTGGGACCATTATATAAGACGTTAACTAAAAAAGATGTCCAGCCACCCGTAGGACTCCAATATCTCGATTATGTTGTTGCTAAACACGGACTACCCTTCGTTGCTATCGGCGGGATTAAAGAATACAACATTGGTGAAGTAATTAAACATGGGGCAACATGTGTCTGTCTTGTTACCGAAATTACTGGAGCTCAGAATATCGGCCATAAAATTCAATCCGTGCGGGAAGAGATCGCGAAAGTCAAATTAAATTTAGCTTGTTGACAAATCAGTGTAATCCACGTATCACTTAACAAGTGATTTCGTGGAATTGTTGGTTGTGCCGTGCAAGAATATTGTAGATTTTCATTTGGGTTTCTTTGGTACTGTTTTCCGATTTGAGTCAATAGACAAATCGGGCTTATACCTCGTTGCTACATGAACGGCCACATGATTGATGAGACTTGTTTTCAGATAAATATGGTTGATTATTGTAAAAATTAGTAATGCAACATAATGATGAAGACCGGGGACGAAAAGAAGTCCCCGGTCTTGAAGTTGTGCTAATATTTGCACAGTTATCAGGCGGTTGCCAGCTTTAATGCCTGGTCGATATCTGCTTTGATATCTTCCACATTCTCTAAACCGATGGAGAGGCGGATGTAGTCCTGTGTGACGCCGGTTTCCTTTTGCTCTTCTGCAGTTAATTGGGCATGAGTAGTGGACGCCGGATGAATCACCAGGCTCTTGGCATCCCCGATGTTGGCGAGATGCGAGAGCAATTTAACATTTTGGGTAAATTTCTTACCCGGTTCCAGTCCGCCCTTAATACCGAAACCGATCAAGCCGCCGTATTGCCCTTTAAGATATTTCTCGGCAATTTTATGATTCGGACTGTTCTCTAACCCGGGATAATTTACCCACGACACTGATGGATGTTTGGTCAGGAAACGGGCAACCTCCAGCGCATTCGCGGAATGTTGTTTTTGTCTTAACGGCAGGGTTTCCAGTCCCTGCAGGAACAGGAATGAGTTAAACGGGCTTAAAGTCGCACCGACATCACGCAGCCACTGCACCCTGGCTTTGAAAATAAAGGCAACATTCCCCAGACCGGCGAAATCGTGAAAAACATCCCAATAAACCAGGCCGTGATAACTGGGATCCGGTTCGGTGTACTCCGGGAATTTGCCGTTATTCCACTTGAATTTACCGCCGTCCACAATAATACCGCCGATAGAAGTGCCATGCCCGCCGATGTATTTGGTGGCGGAAGTAGCCAGAATATCCACGCCATAGTCAATAGGCCGCACAATGCCAACGCCGACAGTGTTATCAACCACTAAAGGAATACCGGCATCATGGGCGATTTTGGCCAGGGCTTCGAAATCGGGGACATCCAGTTTGGGATTACCGATGGTTTCCGCATAGATGGCGCGGGTGTGGGTATCTATCGCTTTCTTAAAAGCGTCCAAATTCTGAGAATCGACGAATTTTACTGTCCGCCCCAGTTTGGGGAAAGTGTAATGAAATAGTTCATAAGTACCGCCGTAAAGGTTATTCGCGGAAACGATGTTATCGCCGACGCGCGTGACATTTAGTAAAGAGAATGTGATTGCAGATTGCCCTGATGCGACGGCTAAAGCCCCCGTACCGCCTTCAATGGCAGCCACACGGCGTTCAAAAACATCGGTGGTAGGATTCATCAGCCGAGTATAAATGTTGCCCAGCTCTTTCAGTGCAAACAGATTGGCCGCGTGATCAGAACTCTTAAAAACATACGAGGTCGTTTGATAAATCGGGACCGCGCGGGCTCCGGTTGCCGAGTCGGGACTCTCTTGGCCGGCATGTAAAGCTATCGTTTCGATTTTATAGGACACTTTATTATTTCTCCTTAATGTTTTGTTTATTAAATTCTAAATTGGTTTTACTTATTATATTGCCGGCGGTTGCGGAGCAACTTCCTGGAATAACCAGGTGCTCAAATAGCGTTCGCCGGTATCCGGGATGATGACGACGATTAATTTGCCTTTATTTTCTGGTCTCTTTGCCACTTCGATGGCGGCCCAGGTCGCAGCGCCGGAAGATATCCCAGCTAAAATACCTTCTTCTTTGGCCAATCGCCGGGCCGTAGCGCCAGCGTTTTCGTTGGTTACCTGAATAATTTCATCCACTACTTCCCGATTGAAGACATCGGGCACAAAACCCGCTCCAATACCCTGGATTTTGTGCGGTCCGGGTTTGCCTCCCGATAATACCGGCGAGGCGGCCGGTTCAACGGCGATAGCTTTAAAGCCGGGTTTTCGCTGTTTTAAAACTTCAGAAACACCGGTAATTGTGCCGCCGGTGCCGACGCCGGCCACGAGGATGTCCACTTTTCCATCCGTATCGCGCCAGATTTCTTCCGCGGTGGTCAAGCGGTGAATTTCCGGATTCGCCGGATTTTTAAATTGCTGCGGCATAAAGTAATTCGGATTGGCAGCTGCCAGCTCTTCTGCCTTCTTAATCGCGCCTTTCATGCCGTCTGCCCCGGGCGTCAATACCAGTTGCGCGCCGAAGATGGAGAGAAGTTGTCTTCTCTCCACGGACATTGTGTCCGGCATCGTCAGGATAAGCTTATATCCCCGCGCGGCGGCGACATAAGCCAGGGCGATGCCGGTGTTCCCGCTGGTGGGTTCCACGATTACCGTGTCCTTCTTGATTAACCCCTTCGATTCTGCGTCCAATATCATGGCCGCCCCGATTCGGTCTTTCACGCTGTGGATGGGATTAAAAGATTCCAATTTAACGACCACTTCGGCCTGGGCGCCGTCGGTGACCCGATTTAATCTTACCAGCGGAGTGTTCCCGATAGTTTCGGTTAAATCACGGGCTATGCCACGAGTTAATTTTGGGATTTCAATAGTCTTGTACTGTAATTTATCTACCTTTTGATTTCTGGTTGTCATTTGTTCTTCTCCTAATTTTTTTATTACGCTCTATAAATTCAGATGGAATATATATTTTCTGTGGTTCCCTTGTCTCTTTGCCGCTCTGCTAAGTCATGGAGGGTAGTGGATGCAAGCACGTGATCCATGGCAATTTTCATCTCATACCAAATGTCTCTCACTGCACACAATTTGGATCGGGGACAAATCTTGGCATTTACCAGACATTCCACCAGATCAGTTGGACCCTCCAAAAGCTCCACTATTTCTTTAAGGTTTATCTCTTTCGCGGATTTGGTCAACACTATACCGCCTTTAGGACCGCGAACGCTCCGGACCAGCCCACCTGCAACTAAATGCGTCATCATTTGTTCTAGATAGGCCTGTGACATATTCTGTCTTTGAGCAATGTCCCTGAGTGGCACGGGAGAATCTCCTTTATAATGCAATTCTAAATCCAAAAGCACCTGAACCAAGTAGTGTGTTCGGGTTGACAACTTCATTCGCCGGCCTTTAATTGTTTATTAATTTAATCATATATATCAACATTGACTATATTTGGTACAATAACACGAAAATTCGTTCTTGTCAATAGGTAGTTGACTGGAATTATTAGAATAGTCTAGTATAACGATAGTATTATCTGATGAATCTCCATGGCGTTTTGTATCTACTATTAAATAATTTTTAAGGGGAAAAAGATCATGGATGATATCTATGAAGAAATAGTCCGGATTAAAAATAATGGGGATGTTTGCGCTCTGGCCAGTATTATTCGGGTGAAAGGCTCGACTCCGCGTCCGGAAGGTTCAAAGATGCTGGTCAAAAATGACGGCACGATTCTGGGTTCGATCGGCGGCGGGTGCACCGAAGCCAGCGTTTGGGAAGCCGCTATGAAAGTAATAAAGGAAGAAGTTCCGCAAATACTGGACTTTGATATGACGGGCCGCGAAGACACCCCGGAAGGACTAATTTGCGGTGGCACCATGCAGGTTTCTATCGAACCGATATTACCGCAGCCGACGGTTTATATCCTGGGCGCCGGGCATATCGGATTTGCGGTTGCCAAAATTGCGAAAATTACCGGGTTTCGCGTCACCGTGGTTGATGACCGTCCTGCTTATGCTAACGCCGACCGTTTCCCCGGTGCGGACACAATCGTTGTCGAAGACCCTGGAGATATTATTTCCAAATTAAACATCAATAAGGTTTCATATCTGGTCATTGCCTGCCGCGGGCATCTTGAAGATCAGCGAGCGTTGATCGAGTCCCTGAAAACCAAAGCATTTTACATCGGTTTATTGGGAAGCAAAAAGAAAGTTAAAACAGTTTTTGCCAATATGCTTAAAGAAGGAGTTTCTGAGGAAGCCCTGAAACGGATTCACGCCCCCATTGGAGTCCCCATTGCTACGGATACCCCCGAAGAAATCGCCGTCAGCATCATGGCCGAAATAATCGATGTCCGCCGACAAAGTAAAAAGAAAATAGCTCCGGAATAAAAGGACTGAATCAAGTCTCTAAGTATTGTGACTGTAATTATCTATAGTTACCCGCCGGCCAGCAGCATGAACCGGGGCGCTTCGCGAATGACCAGTTCCGTAGTGCCTTTTTCCGCCTGATACCGGGCAATTTCCAGCAGTTTTGCCCACGAATTGACATGAGTTCCGGCAATAACACGCATTATCGTCGGGTCGTCCCAGTTCCATGTTTTAGCGTCTTTAAGGTCGTAAATGATTTCTTTGCTATTTTCCACGTCAAAAAGTTTTAATTTTATCTTCGGTTCATTTTCATCGGCAGTGTTGGATGTTGTGGACCATGCGTCCAGTAGCCCTTTTATCTTGTTAAAATCAACTGAATCTATTTTTGTTTCTGCGTTCGCTTTACTAACGGGTTTGATATAACCGCGGTAATGTTCGCAATTGCACAAATAGTAATGCCTGCCGCGATAAAGGGTACATTCAATACATAATCTACCGTTAAACGGACAGCGCACCGGTGATTTTGCCATTTTGCTGTTCCCCCTCTTTTAATTATACCCGAGATTCGGCTCTTTGCGGTAGAGGGAAAAATCGTTTCATCATTAGTTGGTTCTTAACTCCGTTTCAATTACTTTTCCTTCCAGGATACGGAATCCTCTGATAACCGGTTGATCCTGATTTTTCAGAGACACAATGAAATAGATCGGTCCGGATAAAACCGCGGATTCGATGTCTGTCGGAGATGGATATGCGGCGGTTTGAGTATGCGAATGATAAATACCCAAAATCTCCCAGCCATTCTCCCAAATTTCTTTGTAGATGGAGAACATCTCGTGAGAATCAACCCGATAACGGGCCAGACTGTGCGCAGCATTTGTGGTTTGATAAATCTTTATAATACGCCCATTTACGCCGGCTAAAATCCCGCAGCATTCACTGGGAGCTTCCCGGCGACCGTGATCTATCATTTTATCGGCATATTTTTTCTCAAGACTC
>DLME01000219.1:0-1841 GCA_002479215.1 Syntrophaceae bacterium UBA7544 | reverse complement strand
AAATGAATCGGCCATTTATTCTCCGGGTTAATTGTTCCGTTTTAACTGCAGAGTACCTAACGACTGCCCAAAGCCTGATCTAAATCTTGAATTAAGTCGTTAATATTCTCAATCCCTACGGAGAGCCTGACCAATCCGTCTGAGATACCGCACTGTTGCCGGGCAGTAGCTGACATTGAAGCATGGCTCATTAAAGCCGGATATTCAGCTAATGAAGCCACTCCGCCTAATGATTCTGCCAGCGCGAACAATTTCGCCTTTCGTAAAAAGGTATGAGCGGCAATTTCTCCACCTTTTACCTCAAATGAGACCATGCCGCCATAACCTTTCATTTGCCTGCGGGCGATGTCGTGTCCGGGATGGTTTTTCAAGCCCGGATAGTAGACTTTTGAAACCGATGTATGCCGCTCCAGGTATTCAGCGATTGCCTGAGCATTTTCCGCATGCTGCTTCATTCTCAACGACAGGGTCGCAATCCCTCGGATTACCAGCCAGCAGTCAAAAGGCGCCGCGCAGGTGCCCAGCGCATTTAAATAGAACTGCACCCTTTGGCTTAATTCCGCGTTGCCGGTAACAAGCGCCCCGCCGACTACATCACTATGGCCGTTGAGGTACTTCGTGGTCGAATGCATCACCATGTCAATTCCGAATTCGAGCGGCCTTAAAAAATACGGCGTGGCGAATGTGTTATCCATCACTGTCAGGATTTTGTGTTTTTTGGCGACCGAGGCGACCATCTCGATATCCATAATATTCAACAACGGATTAGAGGGGGATTCAAACCAGATCATTTTCGTATTTGGTTTGATGGCCGCTTCGATGGTATTCGGGTCATTCAGGCGAATAAAAGAAAACTCGATGCCATGGTCTTTCATCACGTTCTGAAATAAACGGTAAGTCCCGCCGTAGATATCTTCCCCCGAAATAACGTGGTCGCCGGCTTTAAGCAAATGAGCGGCCGTTGTGATTGCCGCCATGCCGGTACCAAATGCGAAGCCGGCATGACCGCCTTCCAGTTTGGCCAGGGTGTCCTCCAGTACTTTACGGGTGGGATTCGCGGTACGGGAATAATCATATCCGGCTCTGGTTTTACCGATATCATCAAAAACAAAGTTTGATGTCTGGTATATCGGCATCGACATTGCCCCATAGGCTGAATCTATTCTTTTACCGGCATGGGAAATAATTGTCTCAAATTCCATCTTCTTTTCCTTTAAATTAAAAATTGTAAAATCATGTCCTTGAATAACCAAAACCAATAAATATAGAGTACTATGAACGCCTTTCCCGAAAGTTACCTTACGTTTTCCTCATGATGTAGACTAATTTTATCAAATTAGGCAACAAAGGTTACTTTTATTAAATTATCATGGATTTTTAGCAGTGTCAATTTGAATAGTAAAAATAATTTTTAAAATCGTCTTGACAACCCGTTTTATTTCATGTTAATTTATAAATATCACTAATGTTTATTAACATGACCTTATTAATAAACATTACTCTGGTTCGTTAGTTAATAATACACAGCAATGATGGTTGATATTATGAATGATGAAGATATTAGTGAACCGATCCCAGAATATTATAACGGTTTTCCGGTTAGAGAAATTATTAAAGCCCTGGAAAGCGTAAGTTATGGATATGTTCAGATTATTGTTCAGGACCAAAAGATAGTTCAAATTGACAAGTTGGAAAAAGCGAGGTTTATCAACAAAGAACAGTAAAACGACTCGACTGAAATAAAAAAATAAAGCTGACTGGTCATCCGGAGGCTAAATTCACAATCTCGAGGGAGAAAGAGTTTAGTCTCTTTTGTGTTTAAAGGAACACCTTATGGCAAG
>DLME01000021.1:2746-3205 GCA_002479215.1 Syntrophaceae bacterium UBA7544 | reverse complement strand
GCGACAATGGCGGCAATGCTGAAGCTGGCCTGGGGCATCGTACCTGCCTACCTCTCTGAACGTTTTCCGACAAAACGGCGGGCAGCAGGGGTTGGATTGGGTTATTCTTCGGGCGCACTTTTGGGAGCAGGGTTCAGTATCTATGTATGGTGGGCCCATTGTATACCCTTTATAGCAGCCATCGAGAAACAGGATATGTGGCTTTCCCCTGCGGCTATTTTAACCGTGGGCGCCATGATGACTTTCATAAGTCTATTATATAGTCCGGAGACAAAAGACCTTGAACTCTCAGAGGTAGTTGAACATAGGTAAAAGGGGGTAATATCTTTAAATCGCATCATGAAACGCTACAGTTCCACTCGCGGCTGCTTTTTACGTTGCTCTCTTTCCATCTGTAATCCTCAATTCTGGCAAGTGCCCACTTTTGAGCAGTTGTAGGTGGCAACAGCAACCTGTCTT
>DLME01000021.1:0-2674 GCA_002479215.1 Syntrophaceae bacterium UBA7544 | reverse complement strand
CAACAGCAACCTGTCTTCCTGAAAGCACCAAGCCGAATAGTTTTCATTTTCGTAATAGATTTCTTCTGGAAATAGTGATATTTTTAAAATATATAATCTCAGAGAATAAAATTCATGAACCCTTTAACCATGAGTGAGGGCAGTATGAACTGATTACCGAACTCCCGTTTCCTAATAGAGTGCGGAGTTTTGTGTTTGAGGAGGGAATTATGAAAAGCACTAAGAAGATTTTGGAATTTATCTGCCTGTTCCTTCTTACCTCTTGTGTGGCCAAACCTATTCTTATAGTAAAGAGTGCTGATATGATGCAAGCTAATCACTCGGCACTGTTAGTGATGGACGTTCAAAATGGAATTGTTCAGCGTTTCGCTGAAAAACCAGAAGTCATGGTTCCATTTCAACGTGCCGTGAGCTCTGCCCGGCGTGCTGGAATTCCGGTTATTTTTGTTCGTGTTGCATTCCGTGACGGCTATCCGGAAGTAAGCGCAAAAAACAAAATGTTTTCGGCCATCACAGAACATGGAAACATGACAATTTCTGATAGTTCGACGCAAATTCATCATTCGGTAGCGCCGCTTCCGGATGAACCTGTCGTGACGAAATTACGCGTGAGCGCTTTTGCCGGTAGTGATCTCGAGGTTATTCTCCGCGCCCGTGGGATCGACAAGCTGATTCTAACTGGTATTGCAACAAGCGGCGTTGTCCTTTCAACTCTGCGGGAAGCTGCGGATAAGGATTACGGGCTTGTCGTTCTTTCTGACGCGTGTTTAGATGCCGATCCGGAAGTCCATCGCGTGTTGGTCGAGAAGTTGTTTCCCCGTCAGGCGGATGTTTTAACCGTGAGTGAGTGGGCTGATACCTTGCCGCAACAAGGAGATAAAGCGGATCATCAAAAAACTGACTCCAAATGAGCTGTGTTAGAGAATACAGTCAGAATTAAATACAAGATATTTTCTGCAAGTACTTCTTCCTGTAGTCAAGCATTGGCTGATTATGATGGGTATGCTTTGTTTCAAACGATATTCAATGTTGACTGAATTATTTTCAAAAGCCATCAACTTCTTTTCTTTACATAGATTTATTTCTAAAATAGTGATAATCAAAAGTTAAGTAGTTGCAATAATTAATTTCGAATGGTTAAACCTCGGTGGGGCAACATGTGATGATTAAAAAACCCTTTCTCAGATGAGACAGGGTTTTTTGTACTTATATTATAGCGGATGGTATAGAAAATATTATGAAAATGTTTAAATCTCTTGTATTGAAATCAGCCGCCTTTATTATTGTATTACCCCAAATATGTTTTGCCGATTGCTCATCCCCACCTAAAGGCTTTGGAGGAACCTGGGCAAGACAGTATAAGCAGTGGTGCGAAAGCTGTTGCGGCACCTATTCGTCGAGTGGACCAAGTTGCAACCCGGGGTCCAATTGGGGATGCAGGCAGCAAGGCGGTTCGACCTCTACCGCTCCGTCATACGATTATGAAGCTGAGCACCAGCGGCAATTGGAAATTGAACAGCAGAGACAACGTGAGCTAGAAGTACAGCGAAAGCGAGAAGAGGAAGAAGCAAAAAAGAGACAGGAGGAATTCGAACAGAACAAGCAGGAAGCTCTGAATAGAATGAAAGGCATTACGGAGGGCGAGCTTGGCCTTAAGGGAACCGATGCCGGTGTTTTAGGCTTGAAAGATATTAACGATGATAAATCCGGGCTCAAGGATGCCGCAAGCTACGATATCAAGGATTTAAATAAGAAGAAAGACTCAGATAAAATAAAAATAGATAAAAAAAATCAGCAATCGGCTCCTTTTCAAAAGGGCCTCCATGATGCCAGCCAATGCTATGAATCAACCGCCAGAGTGTATTGCCTATCTGTGCCTGCAAAGGAGCAGAATAAGTGTGCTGAATTATATCAGACAGGATTCAGCGCCGGTATGATATATCAAAAGACTCTTCTGAAAGCAGCACTTTTTTATGGGAAACGGGACAAGGAAGATGGAAAGAAAAATCAGTCCTTCAATCATCCGGATGCCGAAGGGCCTTGCCGGGTTAAATGGATTGAAAGCTATAACAGAGGTTATTTTGTGGGAAAAGCACCCCAAAAAAACTAGCGATAATTTGATAACCGATTGAAACAACACTGCCGAACAATAGAGTTTAGCACAGGAAACAAATACATTTAAGGAGTCCTGAGTATGAAATTTTTAAAAGCAAGTATCGCCATGTTTCTGGTCTTTGCTTTCGCACTCATTGCTTTTACAACTCTGGCTTACGCGCAAAACCAGCAAGCAACCCTCAACCAGTATATATCTGATCTTCAGAATAACCCCCATGACAATGCATTGCGGGAGAAGATTATCAAGCACGTGCAGACGATGAAGCAAGAACCGGCGATACCAAGAGAAGCAGAGCGGTTTATGAATAGGGGGACAGTGGCAGTGAAAAGTGCAAAAGACGCCAATGATTTTCGAGACGCGGTTGCAGAATTCGAAAAGGCAACTTTATCCGCGCCGTGGCTGGCCAATGCTTATTATAATCTAGGCGTGGCACAGGACAAGGCGGGTCTGTATGCGGAAGCAATGAGGAGCTTGAAGTTCTATCTCTTGGCTGCACCCGCTGCGCCGGACAAAAACGTTGTTGAAAAACTTATTGACGAAATTGAATACCGTCAGGAA
>DLME01000234.1:470-7560 GCA_002479215.1 Syntrophaceae bacterium UBA7544 | reverse complement strand
AATATGAACAAAAATCTTTAATTTGGGGGATAATTATTGCTTTGATTATGCGCGGCATTTTTATTTTTGCCGGTATTGCGCTTATCAATAAATTTCACTGGATCATATATGTCTTTGGAGCTTTCCTGATTTTCACCGCCATTCAGATTGCATGGGGCAAGGAACATGAAGTTCATCCCGAAAAAAACATTATGATCAAATTATTGCGTATTCTTATGCCGATTTCCCATGAGTATTCCGGCGGTAAGTTCTTTACTCTTAAAGAAGGTAAACGTCTGGCCACACCTCTTTTGGTTGTAATTTTGGTTTTGGGGACAACAGATGTTTTTTTTGCCGTTGATTCCATTCCCGCAGTTTTGGCTGTGACAACTGATCCTTTCATCGTTTATACTTCCAATGTTTTTGCCGTTTTAGGATTGCGTTCGCTTTTTTTCGCTATTTCCGGCTTGATGAAACTGTTCCATTATCTTCAGTATGGCTTGGCGTTGATTTTGGGTTTTGTGGGAATTAAGATGCTGATCACTGATTTTTATCAGATACATGTAAGTGTTTCTTTAATTATAATAGCCATCATACTTGCTTTATCTATTATTGCATCGCTCATGTGGCCAATTAAGCAAAATCAATCTATTGTAAAGGACGAATAATCACAGTTCCATGAGAATCGACTTTTTGGATATATCACAAGCCCAATTGAAAAGATGGGCCAGACTTACCGATGCTAAAGTACGTCAAGAGGAAGGAATATTTATAGCGGAAGGCATAAAAGTGATCGAGGAACTTTTCGTGAGCAACTGGCAAACTAAAGCTATCTTAGTGTTGCCGGAAAAAAATAAAAACTGGAAAAAGCTATTGGAGCAAACAGCTAATAATATCCCCATATATCAGCTTACGCGCTCCCAGTGGCAAAAACTCGGACAGGACAGGGAACCGGAAGGTATTATGGCCGTTGTTTCCATAAAGCAGGGATATTCTTTTTCCGCCTGGCTTGCAGAAACTACCGGTAACGTTTTAATCCTGCATGAAATTAACAATCCCCGCAACCTGGGCGCGTTGATGCGGAGCGCGCATTGGTTTGGATTTAGAAGTATTATTTTAAGCTCTAACTCGGCTGATTACACTCACCCGAAAGCAGTACGGGCATCAATGGGCAGTCTTTTTCATTTGACTATTATCACTGATGTTGATTTATCAGAGGCACTGCCGGAGATTAAAAAGAATTACCGGCTTGTCGGCAGCCATGTTCGTGAGGGAAGTTTACCTCATGCGACGGGAGAAAAAGTCGCTTTGCTTTTAGGTAATGAAAGTCATGGCCTACCGGAAGCTCTTTTGAGAATGGCCGATGAACAATGGAGTATACCCGGTAGCAGTGAAGCAGATTCATTGAGTTTGCCGCAGGCTGCTGCTATTATGATGTATGAATGCGCAAAAAAATGAACACATTGTAAAAAAATGTCCCATTATTACGGTAATAAAATATATAAACAGTGTCATTCCCGCGTAGGCGGGAATCCAGTAATGGCGTAAAGTTAAAATTGAGCAACTAGATTTTGCCCGTATTAATATTTAAATGGGAAAAAAATGAAATCTTACATTCAAGTATTCACGACCACAGAAACAAAAGAAGAAGCGGAAAAAATCGCCCAATATTTAGTGGAGCAAAAGCTGGCCGCCTGCGTGCAGATTACCGGCCCAATTGCCAGCACTTATCGTTGGAAAGGCAAAGTAGAAACTGCCCAGGAGTGGCTGTGCCTGATCAAAACGCGGGAAGATCTCTATGATAAGGTGGAAAAAGCTATTAAAGAACTACATTCATATGAGACACCGGAAATCATTGCCGTCCCAATTGTTAAAGGCAGTTCCGAATATTTAAGCTGGCTTGATGATGTATTGGTTTGAAATACTTTACGTGAGGAGATTCTATGTCCGACAAAAACGAGTTAGAAAAAAAATGCATTAATACCATCCGTTTTTTAGCGGCTGATGCTATTGAGAAAGCCAAATCAGGCCATCCCGGCATGCCTCTGGGCGCTGCCGCCGCCGCTTTCACTTTATGGACAAAGCATTTAAAACATAATCCAAAAAATCCACATTGGCCGGACCGCGACCGCTTTGTTCTTTCCGCCGGTCACGCTTCGATGCTTTTATACGCACTGCTTCATCTCACCGGCTATGATCTTTCTCTGGACGACATTAAAAATTTCCGGCAATGGGGCAGCCTTACTCCCGGCCATCCCGAATATAAGCACACACCCGGCGTGGAAGTCACCACCGGCCCATTAGGCCAGGGATTAGCTAATGCCGTCGGTATGGCAATAGCTGAAGCGCACTTAGCCGCCCGGTTTAACCGTGATGGCATAAAGTTAGTGGATCACTATACTTATGTTATGGCTGGTGACGGCGACATGATGGAAGGCGTCGCCGCCGAAGCCTGCTCACTGGCCGGTCATTTGCGCCTCGGAAAATTAGTTGTTCTTTATGATGACAACAGCGTGTCTCTCGCCGGATCGACAGCACTTGCCTTCACCGAAAATATCGAAATGCGCTTCAAGTCTTACGGCTGGCAGGTGCAAAAGATTAAAGACGGAAATGATGTTGCTGCCATTGACCGGGCAATCAAAAAAGCTAAAAAGGATACAGACCGGCCATCGCTCATTTGTGTACAGACAAAAATTGGCTTCGGCGCACCCTGTAAGGAGGGAACCTGCGAAGCACACGGTTCGCCCCTGGGGCCAGAGGAACTTAAAGGAACAAAAGCCGCGCTGGGCTGGCCGCAGGAACCTTTATTTTATGTGCCGGAAGACGTGCAGAAATTTTTTCGCAAAGCTTTGTCCCGCGGTAAAAAAAGCGAAAAATTATGGCAGGAAACTTTGCTTGTCTGTCAGCAAAAAGACCCAACTCACGCTCTTGAATTTTCCCGCGCGATTAACGGCGAGCTGCCCGAGGGCTGGGAAACTGCGCTTGCGGAATTCCCCAACAGCTCCAAAGACGTGGCTACGCGCAAAGCGTCAGAAATTGTGATGCAAGCAATTGCTGCTAGAGTTCCGGAGTTGTCCGGTGGTTCGGCTGATCTTAACCCTTCTACATTTACGTGGCTCAAAGGCCTTGGTGATTTTCAGAGTCCGGCAACATCTTCGGCCGGTTTACAGGGTATGGTGGGTGGCCCCTGGAGTTACGAGGGACGCAATATCCACTTCGGTGTCCGTGAACACGCGATGGGTTCAATTACAGTAGGCCTGGCTTTGCACGGAGGTTTTATTCCCTACACGGCAACATTTTTAACTTTTGCCGATTACATGCGACCGCCTATGCGCCTGGCTGCCTTGATGGGTTTGCGAACAATTTTTATTTTTACCCACGACAGCATCGGCGTGGGAGAAGACGGCCCGACTCATCAACCAATAGAACAGATTATGAATCTCCGTCAGGTGCCCAACATGACTCTTATCCGCCCGGCGGATGCCAACGAAACTTTAGAAGCGTGGCGACTAGCACTGGAGAATACATCCGGGCCGACAACTCTCATCTTCAGCCGCCAGAATTTACCTGTGCTGGATCGCAGCATTTGTGCGCCAGCCGTAGGCACTAGACGCGGCGGTTACATTTTATGGGAATCAGCACCAAACCCGGACTTGATTTTGATAGCCACCGGCTCGGAAGTGGCCATGACACTGGATGCTGCGCGCAAACTTGCGGCAGAAAACATCAAGGTCAGAGTTGTCTCGCTTCCCTGTTGGGAAATATTTGATCGCCAGAAGCAGGAATACCGTCATAGCGTTTTACCGCCGCAAGTGTCCGCCCGAATTGCCGTGGAAGCGGGAATCAAACTCGGCTGGGAACATTACACAGGATTAAAAGGAAAGATAATCGGGATGGAGAGCTTCGGGGCGAGCGCCCCCGGCCCGGTACTTTATGAAAAGTTTGGATTCACCGCAGCCAGGATCATTGCCGCGGCCAAAGAACTGCTCAATATCTCTTAATCAGGCAATATGATGAAAGGAAACAATATATCTTTTTCCCTCGGCAAGTATGAGAGACCGGTTCTGGATGAACTAACCAAAATGCGCCGCAACAATATCATTGCCCGCATCTGGACCTACGATCATACTATCTGGAAGCCGGAGCCGGATGAAATCGTCAATCGTCTGGGATGGCTTGATGCTCCGGCAGAAACTCTGGAAAAACTGCCTTCGATAAAGAACACTCTCGAGTCCTTCGGCAATAGCTCTATTAAAGATGTTGTCTTATTGGGCATGGGTGGATCGAGTCTGGCGGCCGATGTTTTCAACAAAATTTTGGGCAGCCGTTCCGGCTACCCGGCATTGCATATTCTGGATACGACCGATCCCGGAATAATCTTCCGGATGACGCAAAAACTGGAATGGGAAAAAACAGTTTTTCTGGTTTCCTCAAAATCAGGAACAACGCTGGAGATCACCTCACTATTTCAATATTTTTATAATCTCGCCCTCAAGAAGCTGGGAAGCTCAGTTAGAGATCGTTTTATCTTTATCACTGATAAAGGCAGCGCCCTGGTGGAGCAGGTGAAAGCGCTTTCGCTACAATACGTGTTCTTAAACAATCCCGATATCGGAGGGCGATATTCCGCTCTTTCCATGCCGGGAATAGTTCCGGCAGCCATCATCGGCGCTGATGTAGAAAAGCTGCTGCAAAATGCCGTAAAAGCGGCACAACGTGAAAATGCAGAATTCTTTTCCGGAAATCTTGATCCGACCGGCTGTGTTTTAGGCGCTGTACTGGGTCTTCTGTCGCAAAAAGGACGCGATAAACTCACTTTAATAATGCCGCAGCGTTGGAGGCCGTTTGGCGATTGGCTGGAACAGCTCATAGCCGAGAGCACCGGCAAAGAAAGAAAAGGAATCCTGCCAATCACAGGCGAAAAACTTTCTGAGCCTGGAGCTTATGGTAATGATCGCGTATTTGTCACCTTTCAGGAAAGTGAGAATGATAGCACTCCAAAAGTAGAAGAGCTGATTTCCGCCGGGCATCCTCTGATCACCATAAGACTCAACGATAGTTATGATCTGGGCGGTCAGATGTTTCTCTGGGAGATGGCTACGGCTGTTGCCGCGCACATCATGGATATCAATCCTTTTGATCAGCCGGATGTGGAAGCAACAAAAACTCATACCAGCCGGATGATCGCCCAGTACAGAAAAACTAAAACACTGCCTGAGCCCACGCCGGCGCTGGCAACACTGGAATGCAGCGTTTATGGCGACTTTAAAGGTTCATCTGCCGTCGAAGCATTGGCTGGATTTCTCAAGCAGGCAAAAGCTGATGATTATGTTTGCTTACAGGTCTTTTTGAGCCCGTCGCCGGAAATTGACGAGGCGTTACTCAAGTTGAGGGAAGCAATTGCCGCCAAATATCGCCTGGCCGGCACAGCCGGTTATGGGCCGCGCTATTTGCATTCCACCGGCCAGTTGCACAAAGGTGATTCCGGCAATGGTTTGTTCATTCAATTGACTGCCAACGATTTGATCGATGTCGATATTCCGGACCGGATTGGCTCTGCGGATTCAACACTCACCTTCGGTATGCTCAAAGCGGCTCAAGCCCTGGGGGACTGGCAGGCGCTTTGCGATGCAGGGCGACGAATCATCCGCTTTCATTGGAAAACAAACGCGGCCGCCGGATTAACGACTCTAGCCGCAGGTCTTTAACCTTCTTTTTCATTTGTCCTAATTAGTTTACGATTTTAAGAATATTCGGCGCGTTTCTTTCCGATGGCGCGGGAATGGCCTTCGGGTATCCAATAATAACCGGCGCGACAATCTGGCAATTATCGGGAATACCTATCTCTGCTTTAGTTTTTGGATCTCTAATATGCGATGCCAAGCCGATCCAGCATGTGCCTAAACCCCTCTGCGCCGCAGAAAACATAATATAACTGACCGCTAATGCGCAGTCTACATCAAGCGAATGAACACTCTTGGCACCTACAACATAAATCACACAGGGAGCGTTATAAAATACATTAAAGCTTTCATTCTTGAGAATCGCTTCATAATTCGAAGTAAGCAAAGCCTTGTTTTCAGCAAAATCCTGCAGGAGATTTTTTTTACTTTCATCAGAGAGTTTTTTCATTGTCTTTTTGTTGTTGATGATAATAAATTGGCAGGGCTGTCCGTTACTGGCTGAAGGCGCCAGGGTCGATTCCTGAATTATTTCTTTAATCATTTCCAGCGGAACATCTTTGGTCTGGAAATCACGAATAGCTCTTCTATTTTGTAATAGCTTCGAAAATGTCATCATAATAATATTTCCTCCTGTTATTAACGGGTTCTACCTTGTTGGTTATCTAACACTTATCCCGGCAAAAAAACAGATATAACTGCCAAAATAAAATATTGGAGCACATTGATAACCGGATTGAGCGCGCCTAATAAAAGCAGTCCCAGTACAATAAAAAATCCAAAAGGTTCAATTTGATTAAGCACTCGATTTACCGATTCCGGCGCAAAGCCCATCACTATTTTTGACCCGTCTAGCGGTGGAATGGGAATCAAGTTAAATGCAGCGAGTATAATGTTGATCCGCGCCAGCAGAATAAGGATTTGGGCAATCATCCCCGACTGATCGGGAGATATCAGCCGGTACAATAATAATGCAATAAAGGCAAAAACAATATTGGCCGTAATGCCTGCGGCCGAAACAAAAATCAGCCCTTTGCGCCTATTCTCAGCAGGAATATTTTCCAGATTGATCGGAACCGGTTTGGCCCAGCCAAAGCCGACGAATAAAAGCATTAGTGTGCCGATAAGATCGAGGTGTTTGATTGGATTAAGCGTCAATCGTCCCAGCCATTTGGCCGTGGCGTCACCCATTTTATAAGCGACCCATCCATGCGCCAACTCATGGAAGATCACCGAATACAAAAGCAGCACCGACAGGATGACAAATGCCGCCGGATCACTAAGCAGTAAACTAATTAATCCCATAATTACTTCTCATTCACCAAATCAATAATATTAAAATACCGGATATCTCTAGTTTTGGAATTAAATTTCCATTGAAGCTTTCCGCGGCAAGCCACGGAGAATCTTCGATTCTTAAGGAACAATAT
>DLME01000234.1:0-406 GCA_002479215.1 Syntrophaceae bacterium UBA7544 | reverse complement strand
TCGCTTACCCGAAAGCTCGCTACCGAATTCAAGATTTGATTTCCCTAATTAAAAGACCCGTTGTGGAAACCCTTATCTCGAATTTTGCGGGTTTTTCCAAATTGATGAATGCGGCCGATCCGTATTCGGCATCCAAAAGCGGACTGAGAGCCCAATAGCGTTGCCTGAGGTTGAACATATTCACCGCTTTATCCTGGGAGATTAAAAAAACAGTGCGGATACCGGAGAGCTCATCTTTTATGTCCGCATAACGGCCAGTAACACGATCAAGCTCATAAGTTGTATGCAAGCCCAATATGTTGACGATAGGCTTCCATTTGAGAATGTGCGCATCAACGTAGAGAGCATCCCCAACCAATCTATAGGAAGCTTCTTTGCCATCAGGAAATTTAAAATAAGCCATAAA
>DLME01000080.1 GCA_002479215.1 Syntrophaceae bacterium UBA7544 | reverse complement strand
CCTGTTTTGTCAGGAATAACTAGGCAAGGCAATTTATTGTTCTGACCTGAAGCGCTATTGACCATAGGAGTTTCTATTTCCAGCGAGGCGTAGTTAGAGTCGTGGAAGAAAAAGCTAAGCGGAATTTCCAAAATTTTATCCACTTCTGAATTTAATCGATATTGGAAAGGATTAGGTGTAAGGCATACCAAAGGATAAATCGTTCGGGCAAACGAAGTTAAAGAATAACAGGGCAGGGCGCCTAAAAATAAAACATTAAATGGAATTAAACCAATCTCCTCCCAGGCCTCTCTCAGAGCGGTAGTTAAGAAAAGACGAATTAACGAAATCGTCTTTTTGTCTTTATGCATGGCGTAGTTTAAAATCTGTTTCCGCAGAACTGGAATTATTCCTGCCTTCAAAAAAAAGCTCACGCTTTTATCTATTGCCGGATGTAGAATACCACCCGGACAACTGATATCGCCGGCCTGCTTAACTTTTTCTGAGCGTTTTATTAGTTGAAAAACGTATTCGGGATTTTCCTGGTTTGATTTGTAATGAAGTAAAAGTACGACTCCGGCTTCAAGATGAGACCAATCTGTTTTGTTGGCCTGTGCAATTAAAGAATGCTTTTCTTTATAATCGATAATCACCGCGGCTAATTTATCAGTTACGAAAGAGGGGAAAAAATCCTTTTGATGAAAAAGGGATAAATCCATAAATATCCAAATTAATTTATAATATCCGCGATTATTTTGTTATACCAGCAGCCTAATGGAAATAAATCGATAAAACCGCAATGACCGCCGAAGCTTTGCCTGAAAATTTGGAAAAAATTATTTTCCTGTAACGTATCAAAGTCTTCTTGTGGAATAACCGGGTCATCTTCAGCAATAAATATTTTAACGGGTAAAGTAAAGTTTTGAAAGAGATCATTTTTCAAAGTGTATAAATTAAAATAGTCCCGGTATGATGGGAACTCTGGAAAGTAAGGCATAACAGCTTCTGTTAGCTCCATACAGGTTTTTGCCTTTAACATTTTGCTGAAATCATACTTTTGCGGAAAAAGTTGTTGCTTCTTGATTAACGAACGCTTCCATTTTTTCAGAAAATATTGGCGATAAAAGAAATAACCGTTATCGATGGCCAGTGTTGTTTTATAAGGGTCGAGCGGTGGACTTATGGCAAAAACGCTTTTTAAATTTTGTATGGGGATTCGGGAATTCTTCATAGCGATGCGTAAAGCAAAATTACCACCCATAGAAAAGCCAATAACGTAAACAGGTAAATTCTTTTCCAGTTGCGCCAGTTTGTTTATTGCATCAAATGTTTCATCTAAAAGGGCGCCATGGAAAAGCCCTTCGTTTAAATGGTGGGACTCACCGTGATCCCTCAAGTTAAGTCGGCAGACGGAAAAACCCAGTTTATAATAAAAATCACCCGCGTCCAGAATATAAGCAGAAGAAGAGGAACCTTCCCAACCATGCAATAAAATAATCAAACCTTTACTTGTTTTTTGATGTGAATAAAAAGAAAGCAATTTTGACCCAGTGGAAGTAGTTACAACTAGCTCTTGAGAGTTATCCAGCATGGAATTTTTACGGGGGGTTCGCAATTGAGAACTGGCGAGAATGGATTGTACATGGGGATTCCTTACCAGAAAATAAGGTTTAAAATCAATCTCATCTTGTTTTGATAATCTCTCAATCATATTGCTAATAACGAAAAAGGGTTTGAACAGGTTCCCCAAATATTAAAAGATAAGGCCATTCAGAGAACAAAATCTTGGCCGCTTTTTATAATAGCTGGAAAGAGGTCTGAATGCAACAGGTAATCAGAAAGCTATGTCTCTGCCGGAAGCCTGCATGACGATAACGCCCGAACAAGAATAGTAGAGACGCCATACGTATAGCAGATACAAGTCTAGACCTCTGCTTGGTGTGCGAGCTCATTGATTTCGGATTGAAACATGCGAGTTCAAATTGTTTATTTTTCCGCTCAAGAAAAAAGTGCATGCCTTCCTGTCCTCCGCATTTGACATAATCCACAGGAAAGTGTAGCTTTCCTCCCATGATGCTCAAAAATATTGCACCACAAAAAAGGCTTTTCGAACCTCTCCAAACATTTGCGGCTCAGTTGACCGCCAAGTTTTCGGCACGGTCATACGGAGAGCCGGAAGACCAGTTGAAATCTCCCGTCGATCAACTACTTGCCGCATATGGCAAAATCATTTCCTGTAGCATTATCCTGAAAGGTGAATCAAGACTAGACGGCAGACTAGGTCGTCCAGATTTTGCAGCACATAGCGACAAATTGCCTGTCGGGTATATAGAACTGAAAGCACCGGGGAAGGGTGCGAACCCGGAGCTTTTCAAGGGTCATGACAGCGAACAGTGGAAACGATTCCAGAATGTCCCGAATCTAATCTATACAGACGGCAATGAATGGGCTTTATACAGGAGCGGTGAACTTGCTGCTAAACGTATAAGATTGAGCGGCGATATCCGCACAGACGGGAAAAAGGCGGTATCAGAAGAAAACGCTAAAGCTCTTTTTCAATTATTTGCCGATTTTACGGCATGGATGCCGATTGTCCCGAATAAGCCCAAAGAGCTTGCCGCTTTCTTTGCGCCATTTTGCCGCCTGATCCGCGAGGAGGTAATCGATTCTCTCAAGATTTCATCTTCGCCCATGCACTCTCTGAAGACAGAGATTAAGGCGCTTCTATTTCCGGATGCCAATGACGATCAATTTGCTGACGCCTACGCTCAAACAGTAGTTTTTGCTCTACTCCTGGGTCAGATGGAAGGCGCGGACGTTTTGGACCTGCATAGCACTTATGAAACGCTGGAACATCATCATTCACTTCTTTCCCGGTCGCTCGAATTCCTAACTGATAAGGAAGCACGAAAAGAGATCAGCGCATCTCTAAGTATTACTCAGCGTATTATCCACGAGATACCGCCGGACGTGCTTCAAGCGACATCGGCGACAAAAGACCCATGGCTATTCTTCTATGAAGATTTTCTGGCGAGTTACGATCCCAAGTTGCGGAAAGAGGCAGGCGTATATTTCACACCGCTGGAAGTTGTCCGGTGTCAGGTACGGTTGATCGACGAAATCCTGCAAAAGCAGCTTGGCCGGAATATGGGATTTGTGGAAGCCGGAGTATCAACTCTTGATCCGGCAGCCGGTACGGGAACATATTTACTGGGGATTATCGAACATGCCTTGGCACGGGTTGCGGCGGAAGAAGGCCCCGGCGCGGTCAAGGGTGGCGCTCGATCGCTGACACATAATCTTCACGGATTTGAATGGATGGTCGGCCCGTATTCAGTGGCACAGTTGCGTATCTCTCAGGCTTTGACCAAGCAGGGGATTTCTCTGCCTTCCACCGGCCCCGGTATCTATCTCACGAATACGCTGGAGTCGCCGCACACAATCCCGCCCGCCCCGCCACTGTTTCATAAGCCCATTGCGCAGGAGCATGAGCGGGCGCTGAAAGTAAAAGAATCCGAGCATGTGTTGGTGTGTCTCGGCAATCCTCCGTATGGCCGGCATGAAGCAAGCAGTAAAGATAATACAGCCTTCACGGGCGGTTGGGTGCGCTATGGCGATGATAAGGACAAGGCTGCTCCGATCCTTGAAGAATTCTTAAAGCCTGCGCGTGACGCCGGATATGGCGTTCACCTCAAGAACCTGTATAACCTTTATGTCTATTTCATTCGGTGGTCGCTCTGGAAAGTGTTTGAACATAAGACTGCGACCGGCCCCGGTATTCTGTCTTTTATCACTGCGTCATCTTACATTGACGGCGATGCTTTTGTCGGCGTGCGTGAGCACATGCGCCGCATCTGCGATCACATCGATATTATCGACCTGGGCGGGGAAGGCCGCGGGACGCGCAGGGATGAAAATGTCTTTGCCATCCAGACCCCGGTGGCAATCTTCGTTGCGTGGCGCAAGGCAAAGCCGCAGCCCGATTCTCCGGCGACTGTGCGCTATACGCGGATAGAAGGAACACGCGAAAAGAAACTTGCTACCCTCGATGCAATCGCGTCAAATAGCGATTTGAAATGGGAAGCTGTGTCCAGTGATTGGCAAGCGCAGTTTAAGCCTGTTTCCGCAAATGAGTTTGACCAGTGGCTGAGTATAACAGATTTGTTCCCATGGCAAAACAACGGTGTGCAGTGTAAACGGACATGGCCGATTGCGCCAACAAAAGAACTGCTGGAAACAAGATGGAAGGAACTTCTAAGATCATCTGATACCGCTGCCGCAATGAAGGAAAGCGGCGATAGAACAATTTCCCTAGAACAAATAGACCTGTTTGATAGCAAAAAAATATTACCAGCTCTGAAAACGCTTTCAAAAGACGAGAAGATACAAACAATCGTGAAGTATTCATACCGTTCTTTTGACCGTCAATATCTATTGGCTGATAATCGTTTGATATCACGTCCAAGGCCGCCGTTATGGCTGGTACATGGCGATAAGCAGATTTATCTCACGAGCTTGATAACTAAGCCGTTGGGCAATGGCCCTGCATTAACAGCATGTGCTCATATTCCTGATCTTGATCATTTCTCGAATCGTGGGGCTAAAGATATTGTTCCGCTGTATCGTGACGCAGCCGCTTCACAACCTAATATGCTGCCGGGCTTATTGGAATTGCTGAATAAAGCATACGGTCAAAAAATAGCACCAGAAGATTTCGCCGGGTATGTTTACGGCATTCTGGCGCAGCCTGAATATACGCGACGATTCGCAGATGAACTTGCCAGCAAGGAAGTGCGTGTTCCGCTGACGAAGGATAAAAAACTTTTTGCAAAGGTGTCGGAGTTCGGCAAAGAATTGATCTGGCTGCACACCTATGGCGAGCGATTGCAAGACGCCGACCATCCGGCAGGCCAGATACCCAAGGGCAAGGCGCAGTGCACTAAAGCCGTATCCGACCAAGAGAACAAGTATCCAAATGAATTTAAATATGACGAGACCACTAAAAAAATCCTCGTCGGTGACGGCGAATTCGCGCCTGTGCCGCTGGCAGTATGGGAATTTGAGGTATCGGGTTTAAAGGTTGTTCAATCATGGTTGGGGTATCGCATGCGGGAACGCAGCGGAAAGAAATCTTCACCGCTTGACGACATTCGCCCGCGCGTATGGACGCGTGAGTTTACCCGTGAACTTCTCGAACTCCTCTGGGTTCTGGAAATTACAGTGGCAGGGTATCCGAAGCAGCAGCTGCTGCTGGAGGCTGTTTTGGAAAGTGACTTATTCACAGAGGCGGAACTGCCCGCCGTACCGGATGAAGCCCGCGAAGCACCAAAGTTAAAGCGATCACGAAATATGAACGATCAGATATGCATAGAACTTGAATAATGAAAAGCTAGGCTGGGTTTTATTCAAAAACAAATCGGAAATTGCTGAATTGTAGATGTTAGCCGGCCAGATTTAAGGTCTTATGCCAGCGGGGCTACTTTTTTTTAGGAGTGGCCTTTTTCTTTTTGATAAATAATATGGATGTGCTATATTTAGTCATAAAGTTGTGTGTACCATCTTTAAATGATTTCCAGATGTTTTATACTGCAAAAGTCCAGTGTTTAGGTTTTTATTCGTGAAACTCAAATTCCGAAAGCAAAGCGTATCGGAATTGGTAAGTTGTAATGAGACCCAAGTTTCAGAAACAGAGTGCACTAAAACTTGCAGGTCGAATTATCCCGCGAAGCGGAGGGTATGATACCCCGCAGCGTGTTACGGAATCAGGGTTCATACCCGTGATACAAGATCAATATAAACATTCTCTGTAATGGTAGAAGGTAGAGAAGAGATAAAAGACATAACTAACGCCGGATTTATAGGTAAGCCGATAAATACGCGCACCTTAGAGGTAGAGGATGAAAGACAAACCAGTAATCTTAATTGTTGATGATGAGCCCCAAAACATTGAACTTCTCGAAGCATATCTTGTTCCCCAGGGCTATGAAATTGTCAAGGCGGCAAACGG
>DLME01000152.1:4255-7516 GCA_002479215.1 Syntrophaceae bacterium UBA7544 | reverse complement strand
AGTTCGGGAATTTTTACCTTTGAACTTAAATTAAGCTCGGTCATTCCCTGCAGGGAAAGAATACAGTTTAAAGCCACAAACATATTGATTTGAGGATAGACTTCGTAAGTAAGATAGTTAATTAATTTTAAAGTTTTAAAACCATCAAACCAATCATTAAAATGACGGATAAGCGTTTTTTCATTTTTTACATTGCGACGTATTTTTGACCAAGCAGCGGCAAAGCCGCAATTTTCCAGGAAAGTCCTAAGCTTAGGATGGATACGCTCAGCTTTCATCAAAAGCTCATATTCACCATAGTTATAAGGGTTTTTCATAAGTTCCAGCCAGTCGGCCAAGATGACAAATATTTGCGGATCATATAAAAGATATTCCTGCCCTTTACCGGAAAGGAATCTTTGCACTCGGCTACCCGTTCCAAAAGGAACTCGCGTGGAAGGGCGCGCCGAAGGATAAACGCATGTCTCTTTAATATAACCAATTTTGCCTATTTTGGCCAGTTTGCTGAGAAAATAAAAATCTTCCCCCGCCTCACGCTTGTTCATTCCTCTTACTTCCACATAAGCTTCCGTTGAGGTTATTATAGTTGAACCTATGGAATGGAACGCCCAGGGAGATTTGGCGTATTTTAATCCCAGCACAAAGTAGCGTAAAAATATTTCATAGCAGCAAATCGCCGCTTTTTCTTCATGATTTAAAGGCATTTGATGTTCATAAGATATGATTGCTGTTTTGACTTTTTGCGTAAAATACTTTTTTATTACAGACAAATAACTTTTTTGCACTAAAGTATCGGCATCAAGACTTAGAATTAAATGACGCTCGGCGGAACCGTTTCTCAGCAATTGCAAAGCCGCATCCATGCCGATTTTTCGCGCCATTCCCACGCCGCCGGCGTTTTGCGGTATTTCATAACCTTTCGACGAAGCGTCAATGTAACCGAGCTTTAATTTTGTTTCGGCCAATAATTGCAAAATGCGATTTAATCCCTCATTAGAGCCCGATCTTCTTAAAGGCTTTTTTTTCACCAATGCTTCCAGATAATTCATTGTGTCCAGATTGTTAGTTACCGCCGCCAAGGGCGAATCGCTCTTATTATTAATGACACACAAGATAAAAGAACTCTCCAATGATGAGGGTTCATTTTGCGCGATAGAAGCCAAAGTGGAAAAAAGCATTTCTCTTTCTGCGTAAGCAGGTATTACAACAACCTGAGAAATATTTTCCGTATCATTGGCAATTAAATTCCACTTTCCAGCTGTTGAATAATTTTGCAGATAAGTATCAATCAAAAAAGGTTTATTCATCGCAGGAATTTCATTACTGTTTTTTTCAATAAAGGATAGTTATTGGCTGGAATCCAGTTAATTACTATCCCCTTTTTCTCCATCCGCCGAAACCACGTCTCTTGTCTTTTGGCAAATTGATGAATGCTTGTATTTAATTTATTTATCATTTCGTCAAAAGCAATTTTGTTTTGCAGGTATTGAGAAATAAAACGATACTCCAAACCGAAGCTCTCCAATTTTTCCCAAATCAGTCCGGCTGAATGCAGGTTTTTTACTTCTTCAATCATCCCCTGCGCCAGCCTTTCTTTCAGCCGCGACGTAATACGTTGCCGCAATGCTGACCTTTCCCAGCTGATGCCCAGCACTACGGCATCGATTTCCGGTTTTACTTGTTGCTCTTCGCTTTTTATAGCCCGCGCTCTTTCAATCTCGATTGCCCGGATTAGTCTCCCCGGATCGTCAAGATCGGTCTTGTTGTGCAAACGTGGTTTTAACGCCTGGAGTATTTCTTGCAGTTGTTTTTTCGATTGGAGGCTTAATATTTTTCGCAATTCTTGATCAGGCGGGGCCTCGGGGATATTATATCCTGTCAGTACTGATTCCAAATAAAGACCTGTTCCTCCGACCATAATCGGCATAATTTTCTTCCGGCTGAGTTGGGTAAATATTTTATAGAATCTATTTTGGAACTCGAATAAGCTAAATTCGCTCTGAGGATCTATGATATCTACCAAGTGATAGGGAATTTTCCTGCCGCAAATAAGATACTGGTTTAAATCTTTGCCTGTACCGATATCCATGCCTTTATAAACCTGGCGGGAATCGGCAGAAATTATTTCTCCCTGCAAATCATAGGCAAGTTGAACTGCCAGTTGGGTCTTACCCGAGGCCGTCGGGCCCAAAATCACAATCAAATTTTTCGCCATATTTTACTATTGCCTTGAAATTATCGTTTTTTGCGTGTAAGCAACCAAAGTTCTACTTATACTTAATATACCATTTAATATTATTTCGCCAATATTGGCTATAGAAAAATGATTAAAAGACTTGATTTAGGCAATGAAGCAATTTTCCCGCTGATTTTGAAGATGAGCTGGCCGTCAATTGTAGCGATGATTGCCATGTCTATTTACAACTTCATTGATACTTTTTGGCTATCCCGGTTAAGTTCACAAGCTCTAGCCGCCCTTACTGTTTGCTTTCCTATTCAAATGATTTTTGCCGCGATTGGCGTCGGCACCGGCGTTGGTGCCGGTTCCTTTTCCGCTCGAATGTTTGGCGCCGGAAAATTTCTCCAAGCAAAACAAACTGCCGGACAAATATTTTTCCTGTCATTTTTCTTTGGGCTATTAATAATCATTCCTGTTCTCTTTTTCCACGATACTGTTCTTAACTTTTTTGGCGCTACAGATGAAATAATGCCGCTGTGCCGCGAATATCTTCTTGTTATCGTCTTTAGTTCCCCTTTTCTCTTTTTTTCGATGATGTCCAATAATTTACTTCGCGCGGAAGGAAGGCCTCTTCTATCAATGTTTGTCGTTTTAATTGCCTCCATTTCCAGCGCAATTCTTGATCCTTTATTAATTTTTGGAATTGGCCCCTTTGTGCGTTTAGGAATCAAAGGAGCTGCGCTGGCGGCAGTTATCGCGCAATTTATTGCCTTCATGTTTTCCCTGTATTTTATGCAATTAAAATCATCCAAATATGAACTTAGACGGGAATATCTTTTCCCTAATATTTCCATAATTCATTCGATTTATTCCACCGGGTTACCTTCTATTGTCGCTAATCTGATAATAAGCTTAGTTTTGGTTATTTATAACCATGTTCTAGCGGACTTCGGCTCTCGGGCTATTGCCGCGCTAGGTATTTGTTTCCGTGTTAATAGTCTGGTCACGATGATTTTATACGGCATAGGCTTCGGTTTAATGCCTATTGTTGCCTACAGTGAAGGCGCCAGACTTTATCAGCG
>DLME01000152.1:3598-4201 GCA_002479215.1 Syntrophaceae bacterium UBA7544 | reverse complement strand
ACTTTATCAGCGGCTCCAACAATCGGTTTCCGTTGCCTTGAAAGCTTCTCTCTTGATTGCCGCGTTCTCTTCGATAATCTTAGAAATATTTGCTGAGTTTATTATTTCTCTTTTCTCTAATGATCCCGCGCTGACAGAGATTGCTGTACCGGCCTTACGCATTTACGTGTCGATTCTCGTTTTTGTAGCCCCGATACTAGTATATATAAATATGTTTATAGGGCTGGGCAAAGGAACTCTGGCTATGTTTTTACTTTTTTTCCGCGATACGGTTTTGCTTATTCCTTTATTGATTGTTTTATCTTCTCGGATTGGTCTTCTGGGCGCTTGGTTGGCGCTGCCCATATCTAACATCATATCTTTATGCTTAGTCTATTTTTGGGCTAAAAAAGAGCTGTGGCGTTTTAAAACCGCCTAGTGCTTTTCCATTTTTGGAAACTTTATTTACGGCGGGATAATGCGGCTGCAAGTTTAAGCGGTGACGTGATCTCTTGTGACCTTTAGGTTATTAGGTTATGCACTCTATTTCGAAAATTTGTTTCTCATTATCCCCCGTCGCTTCGCTCCTGGGATAATTCAACTAGCAGATATTTCTGTGCTGCG
>DLME01000152.1:0-3549 GCA_002479215.1 Syntrophaceae bacterium UBA7544 | reverse complement strand
CAGATATTTCTGTGCTGCGCTTGAAATATCTGAGTTTCATTAATTCGGCTTGCAAATTTCCATGTACTTCGTTTTGGAAATTTGAGCCTCATTAAAAAAAATGCCCCATTTGATGGGGCATTTTCAATTCAAAGTAAGTTTTTCATTTGTTGGAATTATTATAGCGGCTGAACATTTGTCGCGCTGGGACCTTTGTTGCCTTGTTCAATATCGAAGCGAATCCTTTGACCCTCATAAAGAGTCTTAAATCCGGTTCCTGCAATAGCGCTATAATGAACAAAAACATCTCCACCCTCGTCGTTTTCAATAAATCCAAAACCCTTCTTCTCGTTGAACCACTTTACTTTTCCTTCTGCCAAAGCTAAAACCCCCCTTTCAAATATTTGCTTCTCGCCGGATAAAAATCCTCGAGAAACTAAAAAAACCGCACGAATTCCATTTCTCACTTAAAGAATTCTTTGCGGTTAATTTTTTTCTTCAAAAAACTCAGCACTAACTACTTCCTGACAAAAGTCGCCCTTACAATCCATAATAATATTGCGACTTTCTTACGTTATTTGGAGCCGTAGCACTAATTTTATTCAAAATCAAGTTTTTTTTCACAATTTTTATTCGTGAAACTCCAATTCTAATGAAACTCAGATATTACAAACGCAGTGCAGTAATATCTGTAAGTTGAATTATCCCACGTGCGAAGCTAAGTGGGACGATATTGTAATGAGACCCAAGTTTCAGAAATAGAGTGCATAACCTAAAGGTCACGTCACCGCTGAAGCTTGCAGGTCGAATTATCCAGCGGGCGAAGCTTAGCCGGGCATTATACACGTGATTGTTTTTTTATTCAATTATGTACTTTCGTAAAACATTTATAAGCTCTTTTTCTTTGCCCAGATAAAAATGATCGGCTCCGGAAATCATCTCCAGTTTTGCCTGCATTTCCTTAATTTGTTTTTTTATAGCTTCCAGATCACAAAACTGATCTTGATCTCCACAGATAATTAAACCGATATTATCGGTTAATTTTGCCCAAGCGAAATCAAAATAATTATTGGGCGGCGAAACAAATACGCTGTCCGTGAAAATATTATTATTTCGCTCAATAACTTTCGACCCGACCCAGGAGCCAAAGGAATAACCGGCAAAAAATATCTTGGACATTCTCTTATTTATTAAATATTCGCGGGCGGAAAGAATATCCTCCATTTCCCCTCTTCCTTCATCATAAATACCCGTACTCCGGCCAATACCTCTGAAATTAAATCTCAATGTAGTAAAATTTTCGGCGGCGAATGCTTCCTGAATCGCTTCCACCACATTGTTCTGCATGGAGCCGCCCATAAGGGGATGCGGATGACAAATAATGACTCCTCGTTCCTCCGAATATTTATGCAATAATCCCTCGATTATCAGAGAATCATTTTTGATAAATATTCGCTCTTCCGGCATACTTCCTTCATTCAGATCGAACCGGTTAAATGACAGGCACAAAATCTTTCATCTTCAATTTGTGCAAGTACTGGCTCTTGTTCGGAACAAACCGCTCTCTTATAAGGACAACGGTTCTGAAAATTGCAGCCGCGATCATTTTCAGCTCCTGCTTCCCCTTTTATTGCCGCTATTCTTTTTTTATTTACCGGATCGCACCCGGGCAGGGCCGAAAGCAGCATACGCGTATACGGGTGAAACGGATGCTCATAAATCTCGCTCGCTCCCGCTAATTCAACAATCTGGCCTAAATACATAACGGCAATGCGATCGGACATATGACGTATTACATTAAGATCATGAGAAATAAACAAATAAGTCAGGCCAAAATCCTGTTTTAAATCTTTGAGCAAATTCAGAATCTGAGCCTGAATAGATACATCCAAAGCAGAAACAGGCTCATCGGCAATAATCAATTCGGGCTGGAGAACAAGCGCCCGCGCGATTCCGATGCGCTGTCTCTGTCCGCCGCTGAACTCATGCGGATAACGATTCGTCTGTTCTTTGTTCAGACCGACTTTCTCCATTAATTCGGCCACAGATTCCTGGCGCTGATTTTTATTGCCGACTTGATGTATGGTTAAAGGTTCTTTGATTATGCTTGCTGCCGATTTACGGGGGTTGAGAGACGAATAAGGATCCTGAAAGATTAATTGCACATTGCGGCGGTATGCCTTTAGGGCTTTTTTATCATATAAAAAAATATCTTCGCCTTTAAAATAAATATTACCGGAGGAAGGTTTTTCTAATACGGCTATCAGGCGAGCTAAGGTCGATTTCCCGCAACCAGATTCGCCGACCAAGCCCAATGTTTCTCCTTTGTATATTTGCAAACTAACATTATTTACGGCGGGAATAACTCTTTTTTGGGAATTCAATATCCCGCTGCCTAAACTATATTTTTTATATAATTTCTGAATTTCAATTAATGATGGGGGCATTTGGTATCTGTTAATTTAATTTTCCTTCTTTTTGTATGTCGGAAGATTTCCAGCACGCGACAAAATGGCCCCGTTCGATCTCATCTAACAGGGGTTCTTCTTGAGCGCAGTGGTTATCCGCATAAGAACACCTCTCATAGAAACGGCAGCCGGGCTCCAGATTGTATAAACTGGGAACAGAACCCGGAATGGTCTGAAGATATTTCTGCCGCTCTTTATCCGAATCAGCACAGCTTGCCGGAATCGAAGCGATCAAACCTTTGGTATAGGGGTGCAAGGGCTTGGCGAAAATTTGCCCGGCAGTCGTACTCTCCACAATTTTACCTGCATACATTACCGCAATTTTTTGGGCCTCCTGAGAAATAATGCCCAGATCATGCGTAATTAAGACAACCGTCATTTGATTTTTTTTCTTGAGCTCGGAAATCAGATCCAAAATTTGCGCCTGGATAGTAACATCAAGCGCGGTGGTAGGTTCATCGGCCAAAAGCAGCTGGGGATGGCAGGACATGGCCATCGCGATCATCACCCGCTGGCGCATCCCGCCCGAGAACTGATGCGGGTAGTCGTCGACGCGCCGTGCCGGCTCGGGGATGCCGACCAGCCCGAGCAGCTCGATCGCCCGGCCACGCGCCTCACGTTTGCTTATCGTCTTGTCGTGCTCGCGGAGCAGCTCGACGACCTGCCANNTGGCGCATCCCGCCGCTGAGCTGATGCGGGTAATCTCGCACCCGCTTTTCGGGATCGGGAATTCCCACTTCACGCAATTGCTCGCGAGCCAGCGCCATTGCTTCCTTCGCCGGAAGTTTTCTGTGCAGCCGGACAGCTTCCGCGATTTGTTCTCCGACGCGAAATACAGGGTTTAGTGAAGTCATTGGTTCCTGAAAGATCATGGCAATTTCACTGCCGCGTTTGGCGCGCATTTCTTCAGAAGACAGCGCTAATAAATTCGTGCCGGAAAATAACACTTTACCATTAATGATTTTGCCGTTTGCAGGGAGGAGCCGCATAATAGAAAGAGCGAGCACTGTTTTTCCACAACCGGATTCGCCGACAATCCCCAGTGTTTCACCGGAATTGATGCTTAACGATACTCCATCAACAGCCTTAATTCTTCCCCGGG
>DLME01000020.1 GCA_002479215.1 Syntrophaceae bacterium UBA7544 | reverse complement strand
ACTCTACATCATTTATCCGCCATGTATTTGATGGCGGATACGCACGACATCGATCGCTCGCTGGGCGATAAAAGCGGAGAATGGTTTGTCAACCAGGGTAAAGCCGGAAGGATAATAACTTCTTTTGGATCCGGACGTCCAGAAAATTTGGATGACAAAGCAGGGGCCAGAATTGACGAGTTCGATCCGACCATCTTTATCTTCGATTCCTATCCGGGAGGCATAGGATTTTCCGAACTCCTCTATCGCGAACACGCTAATTTGCTTTCCGCCGCGAAGAGCCTCGTGGAGAAATGCCCATGCGCTTATGGTTGTCCATCCTGTGTTGGTCCGACATTGGAAGTAGGAAAAACTGCCAAAGAAATTGTGCCTAAAATTGTGGAGTTGATTATCGGCAAATGAACTCGCTTGAAAAATTAAAACGTCTGACCGGCGAAAAGACCAAAGCGCCGGAAAAGCCTTCGTCCAAACAAGTCCAAATCGATGAATTGCGCCGCCGGATTGATACAGTCATATCGCGAAGGCCGGATCGGCATCAAAGTGCATCTGAAAAAAAATTTGACGCTGATCAGATCAATCTATCGGAAATTGTACCTGGCGAAGAGACCGAAAACGATCACGGCAGATTTTTTCTGGCAAGCGAAGTTGTTCGCGGCAGCAGCCGCCATGGGCATCGTAACATCAGGGAAACTTTTGGTCTGGACATGAAAGCGGCGGCATTACTGGCCAACGAGCCGAGCATTGCTTATTTGAACTCTTCCGATGCTCTGTTTCTGGATACGGAGACGACAGGGCTTGCCGGAGGCACGGGAACAATGGCTTTTTTAATCGGCCTGGGTTGGTTTGAAGACGGCCAATTTCACATCCGGCAAATTCTGGCGCGTGATTTTGGTGAAGAAAAAGCCGCGCTAGCCTATCTCGGTGAAATAGCCAGTCAAAAAAAATTTCTGGTAACATTCAACGGCAAAGCATTTGATGTTAATCTTCTGACCACACGTTTCATTTTAAATCGATTACGCAGTGACCTCTCTTCGCTTCCCCACTTGGATTTGCTGCATCCTTCACGCCGCATTTTAGGCCATCGTTTAGAGAACAGCCGTCTTGCCACTCTGGAAGCCGAAGTGCTGGGAGTTGAACGCGAAGACGACATACCCGGCTGGGAAATACCACAGCGTTATTTCGATTGGTTGCGCCATCGTGATGGACGCCTTCTCGCATCTATCTTTAAGCATAACCGGCTTGATGTAATTTCCATGGCGAGCCTCACCGCCCATCTGACGGAAATTCTGACGGCGCAGGAATTAATGCAAAACGTTCATGCCGCCGATTATTTAGCCGCAGCCCGTCTTTTATTAAAACGCCGCGATGCCTGCGGAGTAGAAAACATCCTAAACATGTTTGATGACCGAAGGCGTAACGAAATCTCCATTGTTTCCAAAAAAGAGCTTTCCTTTTTATACAAACGCAACGGCCGCTGGCGGGAAGCGGCTCAAATCTGGCAGGAATTAGTCAACGCGATGCCGGCAGATTATTCAACAATCTCGGAGCTGGCCAAATGGCTGGAGCACCATGCTCGCGATTATCTTCAGGCAAAGATATTGGTTCAGAAGGCTCTAAACCAAGGTGATACGTTGTCGGAGAAAGAAAAGGAGTCGTTATTACACCGTTTGCGGCGTTTAAACGACAAACTGAAAACTGCCCGGTAATTGTTTTAGAGATGGCCTCGTCATGACACAAAGAATTATAAGGGTTTGTCTTTTTTGGCGGAAAAAATTTGTTCGATTCTGCGGAAGTCAGTTTTACCGGTAGCTGTTCTGGTTATTGAGGAAACGATTTTTATCCGGCGCGGCATGGCATAAGGTTCAAGCTTCTCCTGCATCATTTTTTTCAGCTGAATTTCTGTCAAATTACCGGCAACTAAAGCGGCAATAACGCTTTCCCGTCCCTTTTCCGCAGGTAGAGCAATTACGACGGCATCGCGGACAGTTGGTAATTCTAATATCTTATTTTGCACATCCAAAAGATCCACTCTTTTACCGGCAACCTTGACTATTCCATCGGCCCTTCCCAATAAAACAAAACGATTGCCCTTTTCCTGTTGAACTTCATCACCGGTCACACAGAATCCGTCTGCATCTCTTTCCATTTCCGGCGAAGCAAAAGCGGATTGAATGGAAAGCCTTTTGCCGGAAATTTTCCAGGAAACAACATCAGCGGGCTTCCAGCTTTCGGTGTGTTCGCTGATGCTGCGCGAGGCAATGCCGCCTGTTTCCGTGGAACCGTAAATTTCGGTTATACCCAGACCGGTTTTTTTCTGAAAATGAATGGCATCGGAACGGTTCAATACACCGGAAGAAGAAAATGCAATTTTCAGCGAAGGCGCAGATAAATTATTCACCTTCAATGCCCGATAATGAATCGGAACACTGACCAGCACGGTGGCTTTATGTTTATTGGTCGTGGAAATGATTTCCTGGGGGAAGGTATAAATATCGGGTAGAACTTTAGCGTGGGCAACAAAAGGAACTAGGACTGAAAAAAGGAGTCCGTAAATATGGTAAGGAGGAACCGTAGGAACAAAAAGGTCTTTTTCTGAAATCGCGAATTTTTCCTTCAAATAGAAAGCTTCGGCAAATAAATTGCGGGGTGATTTTGACCAGACTTTTGGTTTCCCCGTGGAGCCTCCGGTAAAAAGGCGGAGAAAAGGTTCATCAGGATTACGGATTTCCTCGGGAATAATATCGGCCATTGAACCGGGAAGAGGAGTGATTATTTCTACCCCTGAGGGTATTTCTTCAGGATGATCAGAAATAGCAGCGTTAAAACCGACAGCTTCATACATCTCCATCAAGGCGTGAGAGGAAAAAGAATAAGGCAGAATCAGTTGGCAAGCACCGCTAAGTGAAGCCAGAATACAAGCGGCAGTGACGGCTTTCTTTTCGGTGCAAAGGCAAAGAGTTTTCTCCCCGCCGCGTCTTGATAGAATCTTCTTTATGCCGGCAGCCAGTTCAAAAACCTCACCATAGCTGTATCCGGAAAGAGTAAAATCTTTATGGCAAAGAGTTTTGGATGGCGCCAAAATTTTATTATATAAGCTCGTAAAATGATCTTTTTGCATGCCGGCCATAGTTAGAATTATTTCATTAAACATTTTTTTGTCTATTTATCGGAAAAAAGGGGAAAAATCAATGCGGCATTTTTGTGTTTATTTTTTTAAAATAGACAAGCCTTTTTTCTAATAATAATCAAAAATAATGTTTTTTGTTGACTTCTATGTGGTTTTTTCATTAGCTATAAAAAAATTTTAAAAAATGATTATGCCGAACATTGACATTGAAAGCCTTATTCCACATCGTGAGCCGATAAAGATTATCAGTGAAGTGATCGAGATAAAAGAAGACTATGCCATTACTACCGCTATTGTAAATCCTAACTGGCCTCTTTTTGATGGTAATGCGGTAGATTCACTGGTCCTCATTGAGGCCATTGCCCAAACCGCGGCCATTGTCGAAGGTTACAAGAGAAGCAAGCAGGGCAAAGCCGGTGTTAAGGGCTGGCTTGTCGGCGTCAAGAATGCCGAATTTAATGTGGCGAAAATTCCCATTGATACCCAATTGACCATTTTCGTCAACAGTAAGTATTCGTTTGATAATTACGGCGTCGTGCAGGGAACTATTAAAAGCGGCGAAGATATTTTAGCTACAATAGTTCTTCAGGCTTTGCGTTTGAATGAAGACAGTCAGTAAATAGATATTATTTGAGGGGATTAATTAAAAACATGAATGAAAAAAAAGTAGCAATAGTTACGGGCGCAAGTAGAGGCATCGGCAGGGCAATAGCTGTAGAGTTAGCCAAAGCCGGTTACTTTGTAGTTATAAACTATAAATCCAATGAGGCGGCGGCAATAGAAACTTTGAAGCTTGTAGAGTCTACCGGCGGAGCGGGAGAAATTATACAATTTGATGTTGCCGATGGAACACAGACCAGCAATGCTATTAAAGCGATTGTCGAACGCCATAAAAAAATCCATGTTCTTGTCAATAACGCCGGAATTACAGCCGACGGCCTTTTTATGATGCTGGGGGAGGATGAATGGGATAATGTAATTAACACTACCCTAAAAGGTTTTTACAATGTTACAAAACCGGTTTTACGGGAAATGGCTAAATCAAAATGCGGCTCGATTGTTTCCGTTTCGTCGGTCGCGGGAATATTGCCCAACCGCGGCCAGACAAATTACGCGGCGGCAAAAGCGGGAATAATAGGAGCTTCCCATTCACTGGCTAAAGAAGTGGCAAGGTTTGGAATAAGGGTGAATGTTGTCGCTCCCGGTTTAATTGAAACAGAAATGATCAAAAACGCGCCGGTTGCCGAAATCAAAAAGGTTATTCCGATGGAGAGACTAGGTAAACCGGAAGAAGTAGCGAGCGTCATTCGTTTTTTGTGTTCAGACGATGCCTCTTACATGACGGGACAGGTTATAGGCATAAATGGAGGAATATGCTGATGCGAACTCGCTATTCTTTATTTGGTTTTCTAGGCATAATATTCGGCCTATTTTTAGTTATTATCTCTTTAACTTCTGCTGCTGCCGATAATTTTGATCAATTGCGGAAAGACGCCGCCAATATCAAAACCATTAAAGCGCGCTTTGTGCAAAAAAAATCCATGAAAATTTTATCCAAACCTCTTATCTCCCAGGGGCTGTTTTATTACGTCGCCCCAGATTCTTTCCGCTGGGAGTATTTGAAGCCATTAAGAAGTGTAGTAATAACGTATAAAGGCGACACTAAACGTTACATCGCTTCCGGTGGAAAAATGATTGAAGATAAAACAGGCGGTGTGCAGGCAATGAAAATAGTTCTTAACGAAATAGCCGGTTGGATGAGCGGAAAATTCGATCAAAATCCGTCATTTGCGGCAACATTAAAAGAAGGAGCATATACGGAAATCACACTGACACCGGTCGGAAAAAGCATGGCCGGGATGATTGAAAAAATTAAAATTACCCTTTCTAAAAAAGATATAGCGGTCAAGTCTGTAAAAATTATAGAAAGCGCAAATGCCTTTACCCAGATAGATTTCAGTGATGTGCAAATCAATAAAGTAATTAGCAATAAAACATTTCAGGATGTTGAATGAAGCGGATATTCCCGTTAATTCTAATACCTATATTTCTTGCATCCTGCCAAAGCCTGCCGGTAATTAATGCACCTGCGCCGTCGGCAGACGGGAAGATTTCCGCTTGTCCGTCTCCCTTTTTAAAAGAAAGATACAGGCTGATACATGCGATTGAAATCCGAACGGCAGGAGATACCCGGGGAGCAATTATCGGTGTAACTTTGGCCGATCCGGCCACCCGCTTAATTTCGTGCGCCATTATGACAGCGGAAGGAATTGTGCTTTTCGATGCCGAAGAAGACGCAGGATTGCTCAAAGTTAATCGAGCACTGCCGCCTTTTGATTCTGCGGATTTTGCGCAAAACATGATCGATGACATTAAACTCATCTTTTTCGCACCGGCAGGAAAAATTGAGCAGAAAGGCAATCTTCCCGGAGGAGCTGTCATTTGCCGCTGGCATGAAAAAAACGGCGGCTGGATCGATGTGTTATCCAATCAGCCGAAAGGCATAGAAATAAAACGGTATTCATCGTGTGGCAGTTTGAAACGCCATGTAAAGTTCGAAAAAACAGGTAAAAATATTTATCAAAACATTGAATTGCAAGCCAATGAGCTATATAGTTATTCGCTGCTGATGACGCTGATTGAATCCCAACCGGCAAAAGAAGAATTACACATAAATAAAGCCAAAGAGAAGAAAAAATGAAAAATCCTATAGCGGGTAAAAATATCGTTATTATTGGTTCAGGTATCGGCGGATTGAGCGCGGGAATTCTTTTATCCTTGTTGAACTTCCAGGTAACTATTGTGGAAAAAAATCCACTGCCGGGCGGATTGATGCGTTCCTACCGGCGCGCGGGAATTGACTGTCCCGTTGGTGTCCACTATGTAGGCGCCCTGGGAGAAGATGAGCCTTTAGGAAAAATGTTTCACGTTATGGGCATACCGGTAGATAAGCTCTTTGCCCGAATGGGGCAGGAAGGCATAATTGACCGTTATATCTTTGATAAATTCACTTTTGACTTGCCTACCAGTATTGATTTCTACGAGAAAAATCTGCACAACTCTTTTCCTCAAGACGCCGCGGCTCTGGACTTAATTATGAAGAATTTGCGTGAAATATCCAAGCGCATGTTAAAGACATCCTTTTTACTCAATCAGGGTGATCCCTTCCAAAATATCGATTATTACCAATCCTTGGGTGAATTTTTGGATAAGCTAAAAGTTTCCGCCGGTTTGCGGGTGGTATTGTCTATTCCTGCCCAGCTTATCGGCGTTCCTCCGGCCGATTGCCCGGTTATTTTTCATCACATGGTTTTAGCCGGTTATTTATTTTCCTCCTGGAGATTAAAAGAGAGCGGCAGCAAAATGGCCGATGTTTTTGTAAAACGTTTTCAGGAGCTGGGCGGAAAAATTGTCTTAAGCGATGGCGCTGAAAAAATATTGCTGAAATCAGGAAAGGTAGCAGGAACAAAGCTAAAATCCGGCCTCGAATTGCCATCTGATGCCGTCATCGCCGATGTACATCCGAAGGTACTGTTGGAATTGCTCGAGGCGGAAGCTCTGCGCAGTTCGTATCGGCAACGCATATTAAATTTAGAGGAAACCGAAGGCGTTATTTCCATTCAGGTCGGCGTTGATGCGTCCGCCCATCCGGAAATGACGCATAATATATACCGGCTCAGTACGGATGAAAAAGGCAAGATACAAGACGGGATATTTTATCAACTGCGGCGGGGAAACAACAATTTAAACTTAGTTTCGATCATTGCTAAATCGTCATACAAAGAATGGAATCAGTGGGAAAATACGGTTTCCGGACAGCGCGGGAAAGACTATGAAGAAAAAAAACAAAATCTTGCCCGTGGACTTTCACAAAAAGCAAATGAAGTATTTGGAGGGTTAAAAAATGCCCGCATTCTGGATGTTTTTACTCCCCTAACTCTTCGGGATTATGTAAATTGTCCGGAAGGTTCCTGCTACGGAGTACTGCGTTCTTCACGCCAATTGCTTAAAGTTGCATCTTTAAATAATATTCCCATACCCGGCCTTTGCCTGACTGGGCAAAATGCTTTGGCACCTGGAGTTTTAGGCAGTATATTAGGTTCTTTTAATGCGGCAAAGCAAATTGCCGGAACCGAAAGATTTACCCGGGAAATCAAGTGGGAATTTTAATACTGTGGACGTAAAAGCCATTTTATGCTAATTTTTATCTGTATTTCGGCCAAAAGTGAAAATCAATAGGATACGCGGTAATCCGCGGCGGCGGATTACTACTTCGTCCTTCGGCCTAATCGGAAAAAAAATATAAATTATAGAAAAATAAAACGATATTTGTTAAAAACAAAAAATTAAATTCAGGAGTTAAAATCAAAGCGATGACACGTCAGGAAATCGAGCGAGAAATTAAGAATATTTTCCAGCGCGAGTTTGAAATAGAAAATCCCGGCATGGATGATGACCTGAGGGAAACGTATGAATTTGACAGCATTGATGCCATTGAACTTTTATTGGAAATAGAGAAATTTTTAGGGTCAGAACTTAGTCAGGAAGAAAAAAAACAGGCCATGGACATTCGTACGATAAATCAGATTTGCGACTATATTGAAAGAATTATCCAGACAAGAAAAGTATCGGTGGCAAAATAATATATGGAACGAAGAGTAGTTATTACTGGTTCTTCGGCTATAACGCCTATAGGTCACGGGAAAGATCAAATAGTTGAAAGCCTGTTGAAAGGTGTTTCCGGCATAAAACCATTGCGTGAAGATGCGTTGATCAGCCGCTTCATTCATTCCCGCGTTTATGGGACAGTCGATTATCCTATCAATTATGAATTTAAAAGACAGCACCGTAAAACGATGGGGCCTGTTGCTTATTACGCCTGTCAGGTAGCCAAGGAAGTTCTGGAGCAGACAGGCTTGCCCGAAGATTTCATAACATCAGGAAAGATGGGAGTTGCCTTTGGTTCCATTCATGGCTCTCCGTCAGTACAGCGTGATATTTACCGTATTTTTTTTGAGGCGAAAGAAAAATCAGCTTATCAAACCATCGGCGCTGTTGATTACTTGAAATCAATGGTACACACAACGGCTGTGAATATCACCAAGATGTTCGGCATTACCGGCCGCGTTATATCTTCGGGAACGGCCTGCACAACAAGCAGTCAATCCATCGGCTATGGCTATGAAGCCGTCAAATACGGCTTGCAGGAAGCCATGCTTTGCGGCGGTGCCGATGAATACGATACAATTACGGTCGCTGTTTTCGATAATTTATTGGCTTGCTCCACGGCCTTCAATTCCGAACCGCACCGTACTCCCCGTCCGTTTGATAAACTGCGTGACGGGCTTGTGGTCGGGGAAGGCGCGGGTGCGGTGATGCTCGAAGAATATGAGTTTGCCAAGAAGCGCGGCGCCAATATCCTAGCGGAAGTCATTGGTTTTGCCTGCAATAACAACGGCGGCGATTTAATTTTACCTAATCTCCATGGCATAACCGAGACGCTTAAACTCGGCGTGGAAAATGCCAAAGTTAATCCTCAAGATGTTGATTTAGTAAGCGCTCATGCTACCGCAACGAAAATGGGCGATATTATTGAAGCGCAAGCTATCGGCGCCGTTTTTGGGTCTCATCCTTATGTTGTCGGTTTGAAAAGCTATATCGGACATACAATGGCCGCTTGCGGCGCAATTGAAACTATTATGTCTCTTTACATGATGCAGGAAGGTTTTATCGCGCCGACAATTAATCTAGAAGAAATCGACGAGCGTTGCGCGATGATTAAACACGTGCAAAAAGTATTACAGTATCCGGTTGAAACCGCGGCCATACAAAATTTTGCTTTTGGCGGCGTCAATACCATCCTGCTGATAAGGAAGTTTTCCTGAGATAACATGCCCCCAATGAGAATTCTCCAAAATGCATTCATTTTGTTTATTACTTTACTTTTGTGGGCGTATTTCATTTTCGGTTCGGTTGTTTTTTTCTTTTTGTTTTACATACCAGCATATTTATTTTCGTCAAACCGCGTAGCGGCTTTTCAAAATTTAAACCACATTCATATGAAGAACTTTTTTGCTCTGACGCGTTTCCTGATCCCCAGCACAAAATTTGACATCCAGAAGGAAATTCGATATATACATTCATCCGTTATTGTCTGCAATCACTTATCTTATCTTGATCCCATTTTGCTCATTTCGCTTTTCCCAAGGCAAATGACAATAGTAAAAAGCACTTTTTTTAAGGTCCCTTTTTTTGGCTGGCTTCTAAAAACTTCCGGTTATGTTCCCTCCATGCCCAGTGAGATGTCGGGTCCGGCGATGATCAAAAATCTGGAAGAAATCAAGAAACATCTGGCGGCAGGCGGTAATTTATTTGTCTTCCCGGAAGGCACCAGAAGCAGGAACGGAAAGCTTGCGCCCTTCAACAAAGGCGTCTTTGGAATTGCCCGTTACTGCAATGCTCCGCTAAAACTAATTTTTATTAAGGATACCAATAAGCTATTCCGGCCGGGTTATTTTTTATTTAACACTCGCGGTTTCAATAAAATTCGGCTGGAACTAATCGGTTCTTTGGATCCGGATTATAACGGTAACACCTTTTCCATTTCCGCCGTTGCTGATCAAGCCAGAAAACTATTTGAAGAGAGATTACAAAAAGATAAAAGCTAAATAAAACAAAACATCATCCCCGGGTTACAGAAAAAATTAGAAACAGATATAAAACAGGTATGGAGGTTAAACTATGGAATTGCAAGAAGCTATTTTAAAACGCAGGAGCGTAAGAAAGTTTACCGAGGATCTCGTAACTGATGATGAGCTTCGACAAATTTTCGAAGCAGTACGCTGGTCACCATCCTGGGCAAATACCCAAGTGTGGGAATTTATCGTTGTGCGCGTCAAGGCGCTGATAGAAAAGGTAACGGGCACTTATGTCGAAAAAAACCCGGCAACTAAATGTTCGCTAGCCGCATCCGCCCTGATTGTGGCCTGCGCCAAGACCGGTGTCTCCGGTTCTTATGATGGAAAAGATGCTACGGCGATTAAAAACTGGTACATGTTTGATCTGGGTCTGGCTGTCCAGACACTTTGTTTGAAGGCATATGAATTGGGTTTAGGTACTGTTGTAATCGGTTTAATGAACCATGAAGCTTGCAAAAAAATACTTGCCGTTCCTGATGGTCATGAGGTTGTGGCCGTTATTCCTATCGGACGGCCTGTATTGCCTTTAAGAGAAGGCCCTCCGCGCAAATCTGTCTCCGAAATAGTGTATCTTGATCAATTTGCCAAAGCAATATTTTAACACAAGGAAAAAATAAAATGGCGAAATTCGAAAAATATGCAGAGTTGGCAAAATCGCTCAAAGCGATTAACGCCAAAATTATATCTCCTCAGGATATTTGTTTTGATATTCGTGCTATATTGAAGTGCCGATGGGGGTGTGAATATTTCTCTCCGGATAACATCAAATGCGCAGCGAGAGAGACCAGTTATCAGGAAAGAGTAAAAATGGTCAAAAGTTATAACCATATTCTCTTGGTTCACTCCGCTGATGCCGGAGAATTGAGCATTGCTGTTCTGGAAATTAAAAAAACTGCATTTCTTGACGGCTACTATTTTGCTTTCGCAATTCGAACCTGTAATCTTTGTAAGATTTGTGCCGTACAACAGGGTAATCCCTGCCCAACCCCGGAGAAGGTAAGACCCTGCGATCAGAGTTTCGGCATTGATGTATATAAAAAAGCGCGTAATTTAGGACTGCCCTGTAAAGTCCTTCAAAGTAAGCATGATATACAAAACCGATATGGCTTTGTTCTGCTTGATTGAGTGGAGACAGAAACTAAACAATTTGTTCATCTATCCTTTCGGGTAAGGTTTATGCCTTACGAAATTAAGCCGAATTGCAAAAAAACAGGATTCAGCAAAAGCTTAAATATAACTTAGCCGCAACATTAAACAGAATATGAAAAGGAGAAAATATGAAGCAATTTGTCATTACTCCATCGGCCGGTAAAAGGCTCATAGGTAAAGCAATCGCCAAACATCCTGCCGTCAAAGAAGCGCTCAAGAAGAGTACCGTTGTAATCATCGCCGGAACGACAAACGGGTACGTTGCCGAAGAAATACTTTCAGCGCTTGGGGGGGCAAAAGACTTACGGCGGGAGCTTTTTTTTCGTGGAATCACCCTTCCACCGAATCGCCCTGCCAAATCCAAGCAGCTTCCTGATGAAAGTGCTTTTCCGGGGGACGTGGTAATCAAGGATGGTGTTTGGCAGAAAGGCAAAACAATATTTGATGTCGTCAATGATCTGAAAGAAGGGGACGTTATTTTAAAGGGAGTCAATGCCGTTGATTTAGTACAAAAGCGGGGCGCAATTCTGATCGGTCATCCGAAAGCGGGAACAATCGGCGTTTCTTTGCAGGCAGTGGCCGGTAGGCGAGTACGTCTGATACTGCCGGTCGGATTGGAAAAACGCGTGACCGAAAATCTGGATGAACTGGCAGCAAAGATGAATCAACCGGGAGTTCAAGGCGCAAGGCTTCTCCCCGTACCAGGTGAGATTTTCACTGAGCTTGACGCGATCGCGTTACTCACCGGTGCCAAGGCCCAACTGGTTGCGGCAGGCGGAGTTTGCGGGGCAGAGGGAAGTGTATGGTTGGCCATAAGCGGCAAATTTGGCGAAGAAAATGCCGCCGTCACCCTTCTCCAATCTGTTGCCAATGAACCGGCATTCAGCCTTTAAAGGTTCCAAGTAGTAAAATCGAGAAAAACTTATGGAAGAAAATAAAATCAACGCCGTCATCAAAATTTTAAAAAAAGAACTGGAAGTGGGAACACTGCCGATTGTTTCTCATCTGGCGGAGGATCAGCGCAACCCTTTTGTCATTTTAACTTCCACGCTCTTAAGCCTGCGGACGAAAGACGAAGTTACCGCAGTTGCTACCGAAAGACTCTTTGCTCTTGCTTCCACACCGGAAGAAATGCTGAAAGTTTCTTTAGATAAAATAGCCCAGACGATTTATCCTGTTGGTTTTTACCGCGTCAAAGCGCGAACAATTCATCATGTTTGCCGGGAATTGATCAAACGCTTTGCCTCAAAAGTTCCGGATGATATTGATGATTTGTTAAGCATCAAGGGCATTGGCCGCAAAACCGCCAATCTCGTTGTAACGCTTGCTTACGGCAAAGATGGCATTTGTGTCGATACACACGTGCATAGAATTTCCAACCGGCTGGGCTACGTTAAAACAAAAACACCCGACGAAACTGAATTTGCTCTACGGGACAAACTGCCGCGCCGCCATTGGATTATTTATAACACCATCATGGTTGCTTTTGGACGGCAAACCTGCAAGCCTGTTTCTCCGCTTTGCAGCCTATGCCCGGTAAATAAATACTGCGACCGTGTTGGAGTCACTCTCAGCCGCTAATTATGCCCGGTTGGCACAAATAAAAAAAGTTGACGAGTTTACAGCGTTTTGATATTGTCCGCACGTTTTTAAGCGGAAAACTTAGAAAATTAATACCCCGGAAAGAAGTAAATAAAGTGCAAGAGGGATCAGCAAAAGCTGATTTAGATTATAATTTTTTAAAGAAGAGAATCTTATGCATACATTAGTGACGATTTTACATGTTTTAGCTTGCTTTGTTTTGATTTTGGTTGTGCTGTTGCAGGCAGGCAAGGGAGCCAATATGGGCGCCGCGTTCGGTGGTTCCAGCCAAACAGTTTTTGGCTCCTCAGGAGCCGGTACTTTTTTGGGAAAGTTGACCGCAACGGTAGCTATAATTTTCATGCTTACATCGCTGATACTTACCTATACGGCAAGCCACAGAGGCTCTTCGTTGGTGGAGCGCTCTAAAATTCCTATCAGCCAGCAGGCGCCTCCGGCAGCGAGCCCAGATGCGGCAAAACAACCGATACTACCTCCCGCAACTCCGGAAAAGAAGTAAGTTAAGTAAAATGTTTAAATTATTTTTGATGCCGAAGTGGTGGAATTGGTAGACACGCTATCTTGAGGGGGTAGTGGGTTACACCCGTCCGGGTTCAAATCCCGGCTTCGGCACCATTATTAGAGGCCTTTTCCAGCCACCGATCAATTCATATTAATCACGAAAAAATTCCCATGATTGTTAGAAGTTAAGCAAATTAACTATCTTTCTCCAGTTTAACTTAGCGCTTCGTATCCGTAAAAGCCAGCTCCTTCAAAAGCTGTTTTGTTCTCCGCAATTTTTCGTCTTTAGAGATTTTCATATTATCCAACTGCTCACATTTTTCAGCAATCGTTGTACATCTGTCCGTCCATTCTTGGGAATGAAAATCCATTTCTTTCTGTCGTTCGGACAGTGTCCCGCTTTCTACAACCAGATCGCAATTGTCTTTTGAAGGCCGGGTTGTTCTTCTTCTTTCTTTAAAAATCATTTCCTTCAAAAGCTGTTTTACCTGCCGCCACTTTTCGGCTTCGGTGATTTTCTTTTCATCCAACCGGCTATACTTTTGAGTAGCCGTCCTGCATCTTTCCTCCCATTCTTTAGAAAAAAAATTAATCAAATTGTGTTGTTCTAACATTACTCTGCCTTCCTACCGTCGGCATTACCACAATGATTGGTAATAACAATAAGAACTTCTTTTTTGTAGTGATGATTATAAAATGAGATTAATTAGGATGCAAATAAAATTTTCGCGGCTTAATTTGACATTTTTTACAAAATCAAGTTCTGACTTCACATTTGAGGGAAATAGCATCTGTGAGCCACTGTAAATCTTCCCTGTTCTGTTTCAAGCATTTTCAAAAACTCTTGTGGGTTTGTAGCGGCAAACTCTTTTTTCGGTGTTCTTTGATAATTTGCTCTATTTCCGCACCGCATAATTTGATTTTTTCCTGCGATAAATATTCTTGGAGATTATTATGATCTTGTGCAAGCTCCAACAAGTTTTTATCCGGCAAAAACATGAATATAGCACGGTTTTGTTCTTTGGCCCGCTGGAAGCGCCAGAAGTAAAGCCTTTTGAACAATTCTTTCTGCTCTTGATTTAGGCAATAGTAGCCTTTGATTTTTGTGTGTCCATGCCGGTCGACTCTTTTTTCCCGCCAGTTGGCGGCGGCAATTTTGGCAAAAGCCTCTCCGGCAACATCTTTCAACCCTTTTATACCCAACTCCGCCGCTTGTTTTTCATAAAGCGCCAGAAGGTATGTAACATCCTGAACGGCGTATTCCAGTTGTTCCTCAGTCAATGGCCGGTTATCCCAACGCGAACGCTGCATTTTTTTGCTTTTTTTCAGCTCCACGCCCACAAATTGCGTAATCATTTTTTCCAGCGAAAGCTGCTTAAAGCCCAAGAGTAGCGCCGCCCGATGCGTATCAAAAATATTTTTGAAATAAAATTTATAATCCCTTTTGAGAAGACGGATGTCATTATCCGCGGCATGAATAACTTTCACGATTTGCCTGTTATCAAAATATTTACCTAAAAAAGACAAATCCAAATTATTCAAAGGGTCAAAAACATAGGTCGTGTCATTGGCGTGAATTTGGATGAGGCAGAGTTTTTCTTTAAAATAGCGGAAAGAATCGTATTCCGTATCGATGCTTAATACCGAAGCCTGTTCAAAATCATCAACGGTGCGCAGTAATTTTTCGGGTGTATCTACCAGAAGCCATTTTGTATCCATGAAGAGCAACTTAGCTGAAATAATAATTTAAAGCTATAAAAATGACACTAAAAATACCAAGAAAAGTAAGGGCAAAATAGTCGGGGGAAGTCAGCCTTAATTCCACCAAAGAAGTGCGCTCTTGGCGCCGATAGTTCCTTCCTTCCATCGCCAGAGCCAGTTCATCAGCCCTGCGGAAAACGCCCGACAAAACAATCATGACTAAAGATAGAAAAGCTTTAATCCGCATAATAAAACCCGACTGGCGCAAATTATATCCTCTGGCCTTTTGGGCAGTTTCAATCCTTTCCTTTTCAGTAAACAAAATGGGCATGAGCCTTAAAGCCAGCATAATCATCACGGCGATATCATCAACCGGCACATGCAGAATTTTCAACGGCCGTAAAAAATGTTTAATTGCTGCAATCATCTGGGAGGGTGTTGTGGTCAACGTCAGTAAAATCGCGGCCACAATCAGGCACAGAAAACGCCAGACCACGAAAAAACCCTGTTGTAATCCTGTATAGGAAAGAGAGAGCCCGAGACGAGGGATACGGACAAGAGCCTCACCTTCATTAAATAAGGCATGAGCCAAAAAAATCAAGACTATAAAAAATAAAAGCGGCTTTAGGGCTTGCCCGATTGTCCGTAAATGTATGCCGTTGGCCAGCGCCGCGCAAAATAAGGCAATACCGATAACAAATGCTGTAAGCGGTTTCACCCAAAGGATAAAAACGCTTAAGCAAATAGTGGCAGCAAGTTTTATGCGAGGATCAAGATTATAGATGAGCGATTGGCCTTTTATAAAAGAGCCGGTATGATACATGATCAATCCTTAAATTTTCCCGCTAAAGAGCGGATTTGTACCAAAGCATCTTCCATTTCGACAATATCTGTGCGCACGGGGAGGCCTGATTCTTTGAGTTTAATTAACAGCTCGGTAATCGGAGGCAATTGCATTCCTATTTGCTTCAGCATTCCGAATTTAGCGAAGATTTCCCGCGGAGTACCGTCAAGGTAAACGCGGCCTTCATTCATGACTACAATTCTCTGCGTGAGAGCCGCTTCCGCCATGTTATGTGTAATATGAATTATCCCCACACCCTCACTGTGAAGTTTGTCAATAATCTTCAGGACTCGAGTGCTTGCGGCAGGATCAAGAAAAGCAGTCGGTTCATCAAGCGCGATGTAACGCGGCTGCATGGCCAAAACACCCGCAATCGCCACCAACCTTTTTTCACCGCCGGATAGGTTTTCGATGTTGCGGACGACAAGCTCTGATATACCTACTCTTCCCAACGCTTCAACAACCCTCTTTTTAATTTCCACCGTCGGCAGGCGTAAATTTTCCGGACCGAAAGCTACATCTTCTTCCACTGTCATACCGACTATTTGATTATCTGGATTTTGAAAAACCATCCCCACCAGTGATCTGATGTCCGCTTGATGTTTTGGCTCGTTTGTATCGTGTCCGCCTACTGTGACTTTGCCGCTTGTAGGTAAAAGCAAGGCGTTAAAATGTCGAATAAGCGTGGTTTTGCCGCAACCGTTCGGGCCGATTAAAGCTAGGTGTTCGCCGTCTCTTATTTGCAGAGAAACACCGCGCAAAGCCTCAATTCCTTCCGGTTCATATTTATAATAGACGTTTTCTAATAGTATCACTTAATAAATCCTAAACTTTAATACGTCCCTTGAGCCGCGAGCTGATAATAGCGGCAAGCAAAATTTTTATTATATCCCCCGGAATAAACGGCAGTACACCGACAGCCAGCACCTGGGGAAAGCTTATCTTAGCCACCAAAGAAAGCTGAAGGCTCCCCAAAAAATAGATTATCAACATTCCGATAAACATGGAAAAGATATTCCAGGAAATACCCGCGCTTTTTTTCATTTGATTTATCATCCCAATGACAAAAGCCGCTATAATAAAGCCCAGCAAATAACCGCCGGTGGGGCCGAAAATAACGCCCAATCCAGCTTTCCCCCCCTCAAAAACAGGTATCCCGACTATTCCCAGCATCACATAAATAAATTGGCTTAAAGCTCCCAGCGATCCACCCAAAAGCACAGCCGCAATATTTAAGAAAAATGTTTGCGCGGTGATTGGCACAGGCGTCAGAGGAATAACTATAAAAGCCCCCGCCGCAGTGAGCGCTCCGAAAAGCGCCGCGTAAACCAAACCTTTAATCGATGCTTTGTCAGCAGCCATATATTTCTCTACCTTTACTAATCAATATATTTAAAACGTGACTCGTGCAACCTTAAAACTCAAAAGAAAGTCCTCCCTTAAACGCGATCCCCGGCATGGGATAATAAGTATTAGGAGCCCCTGCTCCATATGCCGGAACATTATACGAACCCAATGACGCATAATTTACATTTCCAAGATTTTCCACTCCGAAGAAAGCCGTCATGTGGATTTTCCCAAAAGATGGCTTGTATGAAAGATAAAGATTGATGAGAGTGTAGCTATCTAACTTTTCACCAGTGTTATCGTAGTCCTGGGATAGAAAGCAATCCCCCACATAGCGTACTTCAGGACGTAACATCAGATTATAAGGTAAATAAATCTCCAAGCCTACATTTGCCATCCAGTTGGGTACGAGCCACAGCTCCTTGTTATTGTAAGCTCCATCCGTATAAGTGGCTTTATGATATGTAAAATTACCATACAGCCGGGCGTATTTTTCCCATAAGTAGGAAAGGGAAATTTCGGCGCCGTCATGTCGCGTTTTCCCAAGATTTTGATTTTCACCTTCCCCTGGTCCAGTAGAAACCCACTGGATTTCATCTTCCATGTCCATACGAAAAATGGTCAGGCCTATTTTCAGGTTATTCAGCGGATAGAATTCAGTGCCTACTTCAGCACTCTTACCTTTTTCTTGTTTCAGGTTGATATTAAAAGGGGTGCCTTCATTAAAGCCATTAAAAGAGGCGACTTCATCGAGAAAAGGAATGCGGTAAACAGTCGCGTACTTCGCATATACTTTTGACTTATTTCCCCAAAGCCAGGTCAGCCCCGCTTCATAAGCTTCGGCATTATAAATATTTTCCGTATTTGGAAAACTGTTGCTGGGTGTGAAAAAATCTGTATTGGAACCGCTGATTTCTGCCCGTTCGTACCGGTAACCGCCGCTAAGAATGAGGTTCTTTAATAGGCTGAATTCATCGCGGATATAATATCCGAGGCTGTCTCTTTCAAGATTGGCCGTGCTTGTATTTACGGTTCTTTCCCGATCGGGATAGAAATCCTTCGTGTAAGGTTCATAATAATAATCCACCCCGACAATGACTTTATTTTGAAATCCGAAGATTTCTTTGGCCAGAATATATTTCGGTGTAATGCCATATGCGTTGGCGTTGACATCGGAATAGGAAGACCATGAGGCCATATTCGTTTGATTATATTTATTACCATACAGAAAATTGATTTCCAGCTGCCCCCATGAGCCCCAGAAAGATTTAATGCCGAGATTGATGTTGGTATATTTATCCCTGCCATCGTCATCGGGCGTTGCGGTACTATACAATGCCGGTGGATAATTCTGGTATTGCCGCGGGTTCTGCTCCATCTGCTGTTTCGTCAGGGCACCCGGCAATTGATAATCTGCTCTATTAAATGAGACACCCAGCGAAACATTCAATAAGTCATTGGCGGAATATCCCAAATCAAAGCCGCCACCCTGAGCGGAATATTTCGAACGCTCCCGATAACCGAAGTTAAAGTTGTTTTCTCCATTCAAAGCGTAAGTCCATTTGCCTGTGGCGCCGGTTACACCAGCCCTTTCGTCGTTGAGACCATAACTCCCCATAAGAACAGACGCGTTGAATTTCGGTTCACCCTTCCCTTTCTTGGTGATGATGTTAATCACGCCGCCGATAGCGGCATCGCCATAAAGGACACTACCCGGTCCCCGGACGACCTCGATTCTTTCTATGGTGTCGAGCGGTATCTCCAGCCAGTTGATCGAAGCCATGTCCGTTCGGTTTAAACGGCGGCCATCCAGCAAGATCAGTGTTTTCCCAAAAGGATTATCACCCCCGATACCGCGCATATCGATGTACGCTTGGCTGGAATTTCCACTGGAAGTGTGAAATTGAATGCTTTCGAGCTTATCCAGGACTTCTACTACCGTTGTTGCGCCGGACTTACTGATTTCTTCGGCGGTAATGACGGTAACGTTTGCCGGAACCTTACGGATTTCCTCCTTGTCGCGCGTGGCCGTAACAACAACTTCTTCCATTGTTACAGGCGCATCATCATTTTTACTCTCAGCATGTAGTGGTGAAAAACTAACCAAAGAAAACAACAGAACTAAAACAAAGACCTTTTTCATGGGACTTCTCCTTTCCCCCTCGGGATTAAAGTAAGTTGGACTCCCATAAAGTTTCCTGGCTTGCGGCTCCCTACTCTCCACTCCTTCCCGATACCAAAGCATCAGTGGTTTGATGTGGGTTTCGTTCCGCTTACAGTTGCGGGGCAGCGCCGGACTTCAACCGGCTTCCTTTATTTGGCAGTCTCACGCCAATTCCTTTCTTCGGCTAATTTTGTTGGCTACGCCGTCGGCTTCCTCGACGTATTAGTAATACGCCTGTGGAGCCTCCTCCTTGCCGCCTCGTTATCCTTTGAAATCGAAATGGTATAATAATGGATATTGCCAAAAGACAAATTCAACATAAAACTGATATTTCAAGACCTGAACTTATTTCTTTTTTTGGATCGGCCATTGAGTATCTTTATAGAAATACGAAAAGAAGCCAAAAAAATAATTCTTGCGGGATGGGTGTATGAGTAAAATTACTTACCTGTTAGGGGCTGGAGCAAGTTGTAATGCTCTTCCTTTGGTTAATAATTTCAACGATAAATTAAAAGATTTTAGAGATAGACTTTGGGAAGCTGTACAAAAACAAGCTACAATTACAGCCGTACAAAATCGAGCTATAATTGCAAATGTTCATGAATTGTTTCCTTATAATGGTGAGTACGGTAAAGATTTCATGGAATCTATTCTTTGGCTTAAGACTATAGCAGAAAAACATGCCTCTATTGATACATACGCTAAAAAGCTATTTATTAAAAATGATAAGGAACTTCATAAACTCAAAGCAACCTTATCTTGTTATTTATTATTAGAACAATCATTACAAATGACTGATAAAAGGTATGATAACTTTTTTGCATCAATTTTGACTCGCGACGCATCTGGCATACCCAAATTACATAAAGATGTGAATATCGTAACATGGAATTACGATACACAACTTGAAAAATCATATGAGGGATTTTGTACAGATCCATCTTTCGTTTATAAAGGGCTGACACAAAATAAAAATATTATTAGATTAAATGGGACCTGTGCTTTACCAGAGAAAGATAATGTGAGAACTTTGGGTCATTGTGACTTCAACATCCCCTTTTTAGAGGAGGTCATTAAACTTTTTAAAAACTTTATGGTTCCACAAGGAGCAGCGGTAGGCTATCAACCTAATATTTCTTTCGCGTGGGAAAAGGCAGGTATTAAAGATAACGTCCGTGAAACGCTCAACGGAACAACAACACTAGTAATTATCGGATATTGATTGCCATATTTTAACCGTGAAACAGATAAATGGATAATTTACGCTATGGATCGTACTTTAGCAAAAATTTTTATACAGGTACAAGAAAAAGAATATCAGGCTCATAAAGAACGTTTTTTAACATTTTATGATGGGATATCAAAGGAATTAATGGAAAATAAAATTAATATGGTTTCCGGCACTGATCTTTTTTACATTCCTGACGATATGCCCAGATAAAACATTATGTATACGAGCTAGTGGGGTCAGGTCTCGAAATAAAAGTATTTTGGGAAATGTGAGACAATTGGGCTGTTCAAAAATGTTCAGATGCAAGGCGCGCAAGAATCAGAACCGCGAGGCGTATATAGATATACGTTGAGCGGTGCGGTTTGCAGCGCAACACAGCAGATGAGCGGTTTTCAACAGCACTCTTATATTTAAATTATGAAAATTATCAGTGCTGAATTTATCAAAAGCGCCGTCTGGCCGCCTCAGTATCCACCGGCGACACTGCCGGAAATCGCGTTTGCCGGGCGCTCCAACGTGGGCAAATCATCTTTGATCAACACGCTCGTCGGGCGCAAAAGTTTAGCTAAAACAAGCAATACCCCCGGAAGAACACAGCTAATCAATTTTTTCTCCATTAACAAAAGCATGTTATTTGTTGATTTGCCGGGATATGGCTTTGCCAAAGTTCCTCAGTCCGTCAAGAAAAACTGGGGAGAAATGGTAGAAGCGTACTTAAAAGAGCGACAAAACCTTACTTTGGTAATTTTTATTTTAGATATCCGTCGCAATCCCAGCGATGAGGATTTATCCCTGCGAGATTGGTTGGAGCATTACCGGATACCTTATTTGTACGTTTTAACAAAGACCGATAAATTGTCCAATAATCAGGCCATAAGTCAACGGAGTAAAATCGAATGTGATCTGCAGGCAGAAGCGGGGAGGGGGATAATCCTCTTTTCCGCTAAAACCGAGCAAGGTAAAAATGACATTTGGCAGGCATTGGAAGACCATCTGCGGTTGCCGGGAAGAAAGTAACTATAAGTATTATAATCTTTAAAGGATTTTATGTAGACCGGTTTTGAGTCATGATTGGAAAAACATTTTCTCCATGTAAGAACACGGCCAAATGTAAATAATTTTGAAAGAAATTGTTTGTAATTGAAAATACTGATTTACTAGTGATTTTCACCTTTCTGGAATTTGAAACAAGCCGGAAAAACAAATTTATCTTGACCGATGGTCAAAAATTTTTTATATAATAAATTATTAAAAAATGGGTATGAAAAAAGCTTCCGACCTTGACAGGATGATTAAATTATGTTAGCGGACGCCAGTTTGTCCGGCCGTAAATTAAGTAATATTTTAAGGGCTTTGCATATAGAGAATATATAAGGGGTATCAAGTGCTAAAAGATAATGAAAAAGTTGGTGCAGTAATGGTTGTTGGTTCGGGAATCGCCGGTATCCAGGCGTCTCTCGATTTAGCCAACTCCGGAATGAAAGTATATCTCGTCGAAAACGGGATCAGCATTGGCGGCGTCATGGCGCAGCTCGATAAGACTTTCCCTACAAATGACTGTTCCGCCTGTATATTATCGCCGAAACTGGTTGAAGTAGGGCGCCATCCCAATGTAGAAATTAAAACACTACGGACTGTGGAGTCGGTCGAAGGTGAACCGGGAAAATTTAAGGTTAAATTAACCAGCGCTCCGCGTTTTGTTAATTTGGATAAATGTACCGGATGCGGTGATTGCGCTAATGTTTGTCCTGTTTCTGTAAAAGCTGAATTCAATGGTGAATTGAGCGAAAGAAAAGCAATATACCGGCATTTTCCGCAAGCAATTCCCAGTGGTTTTGCCATCGATAAACTGGGGACCTCTCCCTGTAAAGCCAACTGCCCTACTCATATCAGTGTTCAGGGTTATGTGGCCTTGATTGGTCAGGGCAAGTTTAAAGAAGCACTCAAACTTATCAAACAGGATAACCCTTTCCCCGTCGTCTGTGGCCGCGTCTGTAACCATCCGTGCGAGACGGCCTGTATGCGCGGAAAGGTGGACGACCCCATCGATATTATGCACCTGAAACGCTTTGTCGCTGATCTTGATCTCAATAGCGATACCCGCTATCTACCGGAAAAGAAGAAAAGTAAAGGCAAGAAGGTTGCGGTTATCGGTGCCGGGCCTTCGGGACTGACTTGCGCTTACTATCTGGCTATTGAAGGCTATGATGTTGAAGTTTTTGAAGCATTGCCTGTAGCCGGTGGCTGGATGGCTGTTGGTATTCCCGAATACCGCCTTCCCAAGAAGGTTCTTAATGCGGAAATCAAGGTCATTGAAGACCTGGGCGTGAAGATTCATTTAAATACAAAAATCGGGAAGGATATTTCCTTTGATAAGCTTCGGAAGGATTACAGCGCGATCTTTATCGGCTGCGGCACTATGAAGAGCAGCAAGCTTAACATTGCTGGCGAAGATATGCAGGGTGTGATCCATGGTGTGGATTACCTAATGCGTGTCAATTTGGGTGAAAAGGTTTCTCTTGGAGACAGAGTTGCCGTTATTGGCGGCGGCAATGTAGCCATGGATGCTGTTCGTACAGCTGTTCGCACCGGCTCCAAGAATGTTTTCATTCTCTATCGCCGGACCCGTGCGGAAATGCCCGCTTCACCTGAGGAAATCGAAGAAGCCATTGAAGAAGGAATCGAGATGAAATTCCTCGTTGCCCCCAAACGTGTTGTGGGCAAGAATGGAAAAGTTACGGGTATTGAATGCACGCGCATGGAATTGGGTGAACCGGACGCGAGCGGTCGCCGCCGCCCAATTGAAATCAAGGGTTCCGAATTTATCGTTGAATGCGATGCTATCGTTCCCGCCATTGGGCAGGAAGCAGACCTCTCCTTTATCACCAAAGAAAGTGGCGTCTCCATCAACAAATGGAAGAATATCGATTACGATCAGGTTACTTATGCGACAAATATCGCTGGCGTTTTCTCCGGCGGTGACGTAGTTACCGGCCCCCAGACCGTAGTTAAGGCTGTTTACGCCGGTAAGGAAGCGGCCAAATCCATCAACCGTTATCTGATGGGCGAGGATATCAAAGCCGGTCGTGAAAAAGACTGGACCAAAGATTTGGCCGATAAAGCCGATGTCTCCGATATTCCCAAGAGTCCGCGGGTGAAATATCCCAACATGAAACCGGAAGACCGCCGAACCAACTTCCAGGAAGTCGGTATCGGTTTTGACGAAGCGCAAGCCTTGGCGGAAGCGCTGCGCTGCCTCAACTGCGGCATCTGTTCGGAATGTTATCAGTGTGTGGAAGTGTGTATTGCCAAGGCAGTTGACCATGACATGAAAGTTGAAGAAGAAACAATCGAGGTCGGCGCGGTCATTGCGTCGCCCGGTTTTGAGATATTTGATGCCCGTATCCGCGGTGAATACGGTTACGGCATTTATAAAAATGTTGTCTCCGCCATTCAGTTTGAACGTATCCTTTCCGCATCCGGTCCATTCTTCGGTCACGTGCAGAGAATATCCGACGGTAAAGAACCGAAGAAGATTGCTTTCCTTCAATGCGTAGGCTCCCGCGATGTATCCTGTGATAACAGTTGGTGCTCTTCGGTCTGTTGTATGTATGCGACGAAAGAAGCGATCATTGGTAAGGAACATGCCAAGGGACTGGAACCGACCATATTCTATATGGATATTCGGGCGCACGGCAAAGATTTTGACCGTTTTGTTAACCGCGCCAAAGAAGAATATGGGATACGTTATATCCGTTCGATACCCTCAGTCATTAAAGAATTGCAGCAGACAAATAATCTGCTCATCAAATATGTCAATCAGGATGGAACCTTCACCGAAGAAGAATTCGACATGGTTGTTCTTTCCGTTGGCCTGATGCCGCCCAAAGATGCCAAAAAATTGGCCTCGAGTCTGGGAATTGAACTGGAAGAACACGGATTCTGCAAGACTACTTTGGAAAACCCTGTTCAGACATCCCGCCCCGGTGTTTTTGTCTGCGGCGCATTTGGCGGGCCGAAAGATATTCCCGAAACAGTTATGGAAGCAAGTGCCGCCGCCGCCTGTGCTGAAGGGTTGCTGGCTGCAAAACGCGGTACGATGATTACGGCGGAAGAAAATCCGGAAGAA
>DLME01000229.1 GCA_002479215.1 Syntrophaceae bacterium UBA7544 | reverse complement strand
ACCGGAGAATAACGGTTTTGCAGACCGCTGCCTTAGCCACTTGGCTATGCCGCCATAAAAAATGGAGCGGGCGAACGGATTTGAACCGTCGACGTCTACCTTGGCAAGGTAGCACTCTACCGCTGAGCTACGCCCGCTCATGGAAAGGAATGAGCAAATATAATAAAAAGAACATTCTTGTCAATAAAAAAATATAAATAGTCTTCGAAGTAAGGTAATCTTAATTTTTAACGGTGTCCATCAATTCATTTAACGCCTGAATATATTCATGCTGGCCGGTAAAAAAAATATCATTATGACCTGCGTCTGGTATTTTTAAAAATTTTTTATTTGTGGAACTAACGGCAGTAAATAAAATTTCTGCCTGATTAATAGGAATCAAGAAGTCGTTTTCGGCATGAATGATAAGTACGGGCTTAGAAAAGCATTTGATTTTTTCATCATTGCCAAAGCCGTCTCTTTCTTCAATACCGAAATAATCAGTATCTACGCCCATCGTTACCAACAGCGGCAAAGTATGGGCGAATCCGCTTTCAATGATCAAACCGTCAACTTCATTTTTATAGGAGGCGGCTATTTCCAGTGCGGAGGCACAACCTAACGACCGTCCCATTACGACCAAAATTTCTTTTTCCTGCTGGATGCGCTTGCGGACAAATTCAAAAATGTCATGCGCGTCGTCGATCATTGAAGTTATCGTAGGATATCCGGATGATTTTCCATATCCACAATAATCTACACAAATCAAGTTGATGCTGGATTGCAAAAATATTGAGGCAATATCAACGTATTCTGAAGCTAGCTCACCGTTTCCATGAAAAAATAAAATTGTACCTCTGAAGTTTTTTGCCTCTGCCCAGATGCCGCTGATAATTCCGCCATCGGCAAGAGGGATAACTATCTCCTTTATAAATTTATTTTCAATTACATAATCCGTGTTCTGACGCGGATAAAATAATACGGAATTTATTTCCGGACGATCAATTTTTGAATAATCACGGTTTCCCCAACGATTCATAAAATTATTCTTCCGCACGGTAGCGATAGAATTTTATGAAATAATCCATGCCCGAATAAATCGTCAATAAAAGGGCCACATAGAGAATAACCGTACCCACAATGTGGGCATCAACGCCAAAAATTGAATAATGGGCTATTAACGCTGTCACCGCAATGATTTGCGCAAAAGTCTTTTGCTTCCCTAAACGGCTGGCTTGAATAAAAATGCCTTCACAGGAAGCAATACTCCGTATCCAGTCAACAAGTAAATCCCGCACGATTGTTATAGCTACGATCCATGCCGGTATGCGGCTAATGGGAATCATCAATATTATGGCTGTATTAATTATTAGTTTATCGGCTATCGGGTCAAGAAATTTACCCAGCGTTGTAACCATTTGATACTTTCTGGCAACATATCCATCGACAAAATCGGTGAATGAAGCGAGAAGAAATATTACCGCCAAGATTAGGCTCCAGAATTCTCCGGGGGATGAAAGCAAAATAAAAAGAAACGGAACAACACTAATTCTCATCAACGTTATTGTATTGGGCAGATTGAAGATTTCACGCTTTGTGATCATTGTTTATAGCCTGAGTGAAAATTATTTTTACTTATTTGGAACTTTTTTCCAGTCGTCCAAAAATAATTCTATCCCTTTATCCGTTAAAGGATGTTGAACCAATTGAGTGATTACTTTAAAAGGAATAGTAGCAATATCCGCGCCCATTAAAGCGGCATCCAAAACGTGCCGGGGATGGCGGATGCTGGCTACAATGACTTCTGTTTCATAACCATAGTTATCATAGATAGTTAGAATCTGTTCCACCAATTCCATGCCATCGTGAGCAATATCGTCAAGACGTCCGACAAACGGGCTGACATAACGGGCGCCGGCTTTCGCGGCCATCAGCGCCTGCAAAGGAGAAAATATTAAAGTCTGATTGACGTCAATACCCGCCTCGGCAAACATTTTAGTCGCCTTTAATCCTTCAGTACAAAGAGGCACTTTTATGACAACATTATCTCCCAGTTGTGCCAGCTTCTTGCCTTCGGTAAACATGGCTCTTGCCTCCTGACTGACAACTTCCAAACTTACCGGACCTTCCACATTTTTCAGTATATCTTTAACGACAACTTCAAAACTCTTTTTCTCTTTAGCAATCAGCGATGGATTTGTGGTAACGCCGTCAACCATTCCCAAGTTAAGACCTTCCTTGATTTCTTCGATATTGGCGGTATCAATAAAAAACTTCATAACTCCCCCCTAATATATTTACATGTTCTTTTCTGATTCATATTTATCACAGCATCGCTTACTGCAAAAGTATTGGGTGTTACCGGATATTTCTTTTCTGTAGGCCTGACTTAAAGGTATGTAAGTGTGACAAGCAGGATCCTCAACCAAGTCTTCTCCGGAAGCCGTGGATGAAGGGAAATGGTAATTTTTAATTTTTGCCAGTTTCAATTGCCGTATAGCTTTAAACAGCTTATACAACAAATAAATCGAGATTATAAATATTAAAAAACGTAAAAAATACATAAAACCCTGCCGGATGGTTTTTATTCTTTGATCATTTCGACAATTTTAGTATCGATTAAGCGATCTTTTAATCCCCGGATAGAAACGCCAAATACCGGATGAATGAAATAAGAAGCGATTTCATATAGTGGTTCCAGAATAAACCGCCGTGTGTGGATTTCCGGATGTGGCACAACTAAATAAGCCTCTCGAATTACATCCTGCCCATAAAAAAGGAGGTCAAGATCAATAATCCTTGGGCCTCCTTTAGCCTCCCGTTTACGGCCCATGTCCCTTTCTATTTTTCTTAATGTCTGCAATAGATCGCGGGCAGATAGTGTTGTTGTTATCTCGACTACGGCATTTATGAAATAATTTTGTTTCTCAATTCCTACAGGTTCAGTTTTATAAAAAGATGATGTCCGTGTTGGGTTAATTCCATTTATCCGGGAAATGCTCTCTATGGCATACTTGCAGTTTTGCAGAGTATTGCCTAAATTAGAACCAATTCCAATATAACAAACAATGCTATTCAAATCTCTTAAAAGCCTTAATTTACTCTCATCCCCTTAATCCTAAAACATCTTGCATATCGTACAAGCCATTTTCTTGATTGACAATCCACTTAGCCGCGCGAATTGCGCCTTTGGCAAAATTATCGCGGCTGTGGGCGCGATGAATAAATTCCAGCCGCTCCCCTATTCCGCCAAAAATTACCGTGTGTTCACCGACGATGTCACCGGCACGAATTGTCTGAAGTCCTATTTCTTTTTTTGTGCGCTCACCGATCAACCCCCGGCGCGTATAAACTCCTACTTTTCCCAGATCACGCCCCAGTTTGTCGGCAATAACTTGAGCCATTTGCATCGCGGTACCGCTGGGAGCGTCTTTTTTTAAATGATGATGAGCTTCAACAATTTCCACATCATAATCATCATTAAGAATCCCGGCACAGTATTCCAGTACTTTCAACATAACATTTACACCGACACTCATATTGGGAGCCAATACACAACGTGTATTTTTTGCCAATTCCTTGACTTTTTTCATTTCGACGGTAGTAAATCCCGTAGAACCGATCACAATCGCGCGATTTTTTTCACCCGCGATTTTTAAATAATTGAGAGAAGCTTCATGATTTGTAAAATCAATAACAACATCGGCCTGCTCAATACAACTAGTTAATTTGTCGCAAGCTAAAACCCCCGTTCTACCTAACCCTAAGCCTTGGCCAACGTCACGACCGACAATAGGATGCCCCGCTACCTCCACCGCTGCTACTACTTTGATCTCATCCATCATGGAAATGAGGCTGATAATTCTACCTCCCATCCTTCCACCGGCTCCGGTAACGATAGCTTTAACCATAAAATTATCTCCTTTAATTATTTATTGAGAAAAGATAATTAAATCAGGGCATAATTAACCATAACCTTTTTTAGCTTTTCGAAATTAGCCTCCGCCATTTTACAAAGGGGCAATCTATATTCATACTTTATTTTGCCCATCAGTGCCAGCGCCGCTTTAACTGGAATAGGATTGACTTCAATAAAAAGCGCGTCAATTAACTCGCTCATCTTATGATGGAGAGCTTTCGCCCTAGCCATATCGCCAGCGGCAAAGGCATCAACTAATCCGGCCATATCTGCCGGTGCCACATTCGAGATAACGGAAATAACACCTGCGCCGCCCATCACCATCAGCGGCAAAGTGAAAATGTCGTCACCAGACAAAACCACAAAATCCTCGCCGCAGAGATCGATAATGTCGCTCATTTGCTTGATGGAGCCGGAAGCCTCCTTAATGCCGACGATATTTTTTATTTTGGACAGTTTGGCAACCATTTCCGGCATAAGATTTACACCGGTGCGGCTGGGTATATTATACGGCATTATCGGAATAGGAACATTTTCGGCTATAGTTTTAAAGTGCTGATAAAGTCCTTCTTGAGTGGGGCGGTTATAATATGGGCAGACGATAAGTGCTGCATCAGCACCAGCTTTATAAGCATGAGCTGTCAAACGCAAGGCCTCGGCAGTGCTGTTCGATCCTGTACCGGCAATAACCGGCACCCTCTTCTTAACGGCATTGATGGTGATTTCAATGACCCGGTCGTGCTCTTCATGGGAAAGGGTCGCTGATTCGCCGGTAGTACCGCAGGGCACAATACCGTCTGTTCCATTGACGATTTGAAATTCAATAAGCTCGCGCAAAGCTTCTTCATCGATTTGACCATTTTTAAATGGTGTGACTATAGCGACTATTGCTCCCTTAAACATAGAAAATTCTCCTCATATTTTTTTCCCATTAAAATTTACCTCTGCCCCGGAGGCTTCCCGACAAAGTCCGCCATCATCACAAAGCATCAAGCGGTAATTGTAGGTTTTACCCCGCTCAACTTTCTTATCTGTGAAATTAAAAGTTTTAATTTTTTTGTCCTCCGGCACCGGTTCCTTGACAGGTATTTGGCCGATACGTTCAAATGTTCTCGGACAATCCTTGCATTCATTTCCGGCGCTGCCAACTTCACTTTTTTCTATGTTTATACTATTAATTAATCCGCTTTTATCGTAAAAATCCCATTTTAAGGCTATACCGTCATCCGCTGAAACTGCTACCAAATTCTTTACGATTTGCTGATAATCAGGGCTGGCGCTTAAAGCAACAGGATTGCTTTTCAGGCCGCAACCTATAATAGAAATCAATAATATCCAATAGCAAAAAATTCTATATTTTCCCTGAGCTTTTTTCAATTTCCTTGATCCTTCCCAACACGGCCGCTGTCGCCGTTCCACCCTGATGCTTACGAGAATTGACCGCATTTTCCAGTTTAATAACATCCTGAATGTCGGAAGCAAATCCGCTGTAATATTTCTTATAATCCTCCAGCTTTAATTCTGCCAACTCTTTTTTATTTTTTATGCAGTAAGCGATTATCTTACCGACTATTTCATGTGCTTTACGGAAAGGCACACCTTTTTTGACCAGATATTCGGCCACATCGGTTGCCGTGGAAAAACCACCTTGCGCCGCTGCCTGCATTTCTTCTTTATTAAACTTGGTATGTTTAATCATTTCCGTGAAAATTGCCAAACACTCTTTTAGAGTATCCACACAGTCAAATAGCGGTTCCTTATCTTCTTGCAAATCGCGGTTATAGGTCATGGGCAAACCTTTAAGCAGTGTCATTATAGCAAAGAGGTCTCCATAAACACGGGCTGTTTTCCCTCTTACCAACTCCGCAATATCCGGATTTTTCTTCTGCGGCATAATGCTGCTGCCGGTCGTATAGGCATCGGATATTTCGACAAAGCCGAACTCATCGGATGCCCATAGAATTAAATCCTCACAAAAACGGCTCAAATGCATCATCGTCAGCGATGCCGAAAAAATAAATTCCGCGATAAAGTCGCGATCGGCGACCGTATCCATACTGTTTTTGCTTATCGACGGAAAATTCAATAGTTTCGCCGTTCGGCTACGGTCGATCGCCAGAGTTGTACCGGCAAGAGCTGCCGCCCCTAAAGGTGAGATGTTGATTCTGACTTTACATTCCTGCATTCTCTGTACATCACGCGCAAACATTTCTCTAAACGCTAAAAAATAGTGGGCAAGTAAAACCGGCTGAGCCTTTTGCATGTGCGTATAGCCGGGCATGATCGTTTTGATTTCATTTTTCGCCAGTTTAATTAATTGCCGCTGCAACTCACTAAGCAGATGAAGAATTGAATCAATTTCCTCCCGCAAAAACAGCCGGATATCCAAAGAGATTTGATCGTTGCGGCTGCGCGCAGCATGAAGCTTTCCTCCGGTTTCGCCGATACGCTGGACCAACTCATTTTCTATGGCCATGTGAATATCTTCATCAGACGCGCTAAAAGTCAATTTGCCTTTTTCTATGTCCTTTAAAATATCTTTGAGCGCCTTTACAATTTGCCTTGCTTCCGCGCGGGACATTATTCTCTGATCGGCGAGCATTGTCACATGGGCAATAGAACCTTCAATATCGTAAAGGTAGAGCCGCTGGTCGTAATGAATGGAAGATGTGAATTTCTCCACATTTTTCGCTGTGGCTCTCTGAAACCTTCCGCTCCATGGTTTTTTGCTCGCCGCCATGAATTCATCCCCGCATTGTTAGCGTTTATTTTTTAAAATATTCTGGATTCTCAGCCGTAATCCATTGAGCCTGATGAATCCCGTCGCATCCTGCTGGTCGTAAACTTGATCTTTCTCAAAAGTAGCAAAGGCTTCGCTATAAAGCGAATGAGGCGATTTACGCCCGACGACAATACAGTTCCCCTTATACAGTTTCATCCTCGCCGTACCGGTAACATTTTCCTGTGTCGCATCAATATAAGCCTGCAGTGATTTCATTTCCGGTGCATACCAGAAACCGTTATAAACTAGCTGGGCATATTTAGGTATCAGCGAATCCCGCATAATCATCACTTCTCGATCCATTGTAATGGATTCCACCGCTCGATGCGCAGCCCACAGCACTGTCCCTCCGGGCGTTTCATAGACTCCCCTTGATTTCATTCCGACAAAGCGATTTTCCACCAGGTCCACCCTGCCGATGCCATTTCTGCCGGCAATTATATTCAGATGATCCAAGAGTTTTGCCGGAGACATTTTCTTGCCATCGATAGCGGCAGGATTTCCTTTTTCAAAATCAATTTCCACATAGGTCGGTTTATCCGGCGCGGCTTGGAGAGATCTAGTCAACACAAAAATATCTTCCGGTGCTTCCGCCCAGGTGTCTTCCAGGATTCCTCCCTCGTGCGAAATATGCAAAAGGTTACGATCCGAGCTGTAAGGTTTAGCTTTAGTCAGAGGAATGGGAATCTTGTGTTTTTCGGCATATTCGATCATGGATTCCCTGGAATTGAATTTCCAGTTGTCATCTCGCCAGGCGGCAATGATTTTAATTGCGGGATTCAAAGCAATATAAGTAAGTTCGAACCTGACCTGGTCATTACCTTTGCCTGTTGCCCCGTGGGAAACTGCATCTGCTTGTTCAAGCTTTGCTATTTCAATTTGCTTTTTTGCTATCAAAGGTCTGGCCAGTGACGTGCCCAGAAGATACGTTCCTTCATAAACGGCATTGGCGCGCAGTGCCGGAAAGACAAAGTCTCTGACAAATTCTTCCTGTAAATCCTCTATATATATTTTACTAGCTCCGGTATTGATGGCTTTTTCTTTCAGTCCCGATAACTCCTCTTTTTGTCCCAGATCGGCGGCAAAACAAACCACTTCGCATTTGTAAGTTTCGATGAGCCAGCGCAGGATAATCGAGGTATCCAGCCCGCCCGAATAAGCCAAAATAACTTTTTTAATTCCTCCCGACAAATTTTTTTCCTCCTATAGTAATATCTCTAAGATCGCCTTTTGCACATGCAAACGGTTTTCCGCTTCATCAATAACAACTGAATGCGGTCCGTCAATGACATCACTGGAAATTTCTTCTCCGCGATGAGCCGGCAAACAATGCATTACTATAACATCTTCTTTCGCTTCTTTTACAAGACTTTTGTTTATTTGGTATTTACTAAATATTTTTTTCCTTTCCTTGTTTTCAGACTCTTGGCCCATGCTCGCCCAGACATCGGTGTACAGGACATCCGCATCCTTTGCTGCTTCCAATGGATTACGATAAAGCGTAATGCCTTCTTTTGATTCTTTCAGCCCTTTGGCCATAATGTTTGCATCCGGTTCATAACCGTGAGGACAGGCCAGGGCCAATTCAAACGGCAAACTCGCCGCGGCTTCAATCCAAGAGTTAGCGACATTATTGCCGTCGCCAATATAAACAACTTTGAGTCCCTTGTATGATCCCTTCTTTTCTTTAATCGTGAACAAATCACTCAGAATCTGACAGGGATGTAACAAATCGGTCAAACCATTAATCACAGGAATCGTCGCATGATGGGCAAATTCTTCGACGTTCGCCTGGGCAAAAGTTCTGATCATGATCCCGTTTAAATAGCGAGACATCATCCGGGCGCTATCGACAATACTTTCACCGCGGCTAATTTGTGTATCGCGGGAATTCAAAAATAAGGCGATACCGCCTAGTTGATACATGCCAACTTCAAAGGATATCCTTGTCCGGGTGGAAGATTTATCAAATATCATCCCCAAAGTTTTTCCTTTTAAAGATGCATGGGGCTTCCCTTCTTTTAAATCCTTTTTCAGTTTCTTGGATTTTTTCCAAATTAGTTCAAAGTCAGCCGGTTTAAGGTCGTAAATGTTTAACAAATCCTTATTCATTTACCCTCCATCGCTTCTTCGAGGATGTTGATGGCGTGATCAACATCTTGGTTTTTAATAATCAACGGTGGTACAAACCGCAGTGTCTTGCCACCGGTGCTATTGATGAGTAATCCTTTTTGCAGGCATTTATTCACAATATCACCGGCTTCAATACTAAGGACGGCTGCAAGCATCAAGCCCTTCCCCCTGACTTCATTAATAATCTTATGCTTTTGCTGCAACTTTTTCAATTGAGATAAGAAATAATCGCCCACCTTTTGGCAGTTTTCTAATACACCTTCTTGCAGAATAGTTTTTAACGTGGCCTTGGCCGCAGCCATAGCCAAAGGATTACCGCCAAAAGTAGAAGCGTGATTGCCGGGAGTAAAAGCCTGAGCAATTTTATCCGTCGCCATCATCGCCCCTACCGGGAAACCGTTGCCCAAAGCTTTGGCCAAAGTCATTATATCCGGTTTGATTCCCGAATGTTCATACGCAAATAGTTTGCCCGTGCGGCCGATACCCGTTTGAACTTCATCAACGATTAACAGGATTCCATGCCGGTCGCAAATTTCCCGCACACTGGATAAATATTGAGCATCAGGAATATTGACTCCGCCTTCACCCTGAATAGGTTCAACCATTATACCGCAGGTTTTCTCAGATATAGCCGCCTCCAGCGCCTGCAAATCATTAAAAGGCACATAAGTAAACCCTTCCAAGAGCGGTGTAAATCCAAACTGAAATTTTTCCTGCCCGGTGGCCGTTATTGTGGCCATAGTCCGGCCATGAAAAGAATCTTTCATGGTGATTAGTTCAAATTTATCGCCTCCCCAGTTTTCATGGGCGTATTTCCGTGCCAGTTTTATAGCCGCTTCGTTTGCTTCCGCTCCGCTGTTGCAAAAAAACACTTTATCCGCAAAAGAATTCTCCACGAGCAGATGTGCTAATTGCGCCTGTGGTTCGATATAATATAAATTGGAAATATGCGTCAATTTTTCTAACTGTTTTTTTACAGCGGCAATAACTTTGGGGTGGGAATGCCCCAGGTTGCAAACAGCAATCCCGGCAACAAAATCAAGATATTCCTTGCCGTTTACATCCCATACCTTTTGAGCTAAGCCTTTTACAATGACTACAGGAAAGCGTTTATAAGTATGCATTATATATTTATCGGCTAAAACCATTATTTCTTTTTCTTTCATTCTTCTTAACCAATCTTTCTTGTTTTTTAATTATAAAACTATTTCCGTACCTATTCCTTTGTCGGTAAATATTTCCAGCAAGATGGCATGTTTCAACCGGCCATCGATAATATGCGCTTTTTTCACCCCTGCTTTCAGCGCTTTCAGGCAGCATTTGACTTTAGGAAACATCCCGCCTTCAACAACACCATCGTCAATTAACTTTAATGCTTTTTTACCGTTCATTGTATTAATCAGTTGTTTGTCTTTGTTCATTACACCCTGCACGTCAGTTAAAAGTAAAAGTTTTTCCGCCTGCAAGGCTGCAGCGATCTCGCCGGCAACGATATCGGCATTAATATTATAGGTCTCGCCCGCATCGCCTATTCCCGTGGGCGCGATGATCGGAATAAAACCGTTTTGCGTCAGAGATAGAATCAATTGCGAATTGATCGTCTTTACCTTCCCGACCAAACCGATATCAATAATTTCGGACGGCGTGTGTTTAGCTTTATCTTCGCTTAAAAGATATTTTTCTGCGCTTATTAAATTGCCATCTTTACCGCTGAGTCCTACGGCATTGCCGCCATGCCTGTTGATCAAGCCGACAATTTCTTTGTTGACTTTTCCTACCAGAACCATTTCCACGATATCCATCGTTTCTTTATCGGTGATCCGCATACCCTGAACAAACTTGGATTCTTTTCCCAGCTTGCTTAAAAAATTACCTATCTGCGGGCCGCCGCCATGAACAACAACAGGATTAATGCCGATATATTTCATCATAACGACGTCTTGGGCAAATTTATCTTTCAACTCATCATCAACCATGGCGTGTCCGCCATACTTAATGACTATTGTCTTATTGTAAAATCGCCTAATGTAAGGCAGAGACTCCAAAAGAATTTCCGCCCTTTCCATTGAATTTAATATATTTTCCATTGAGAACTCCGCTTATAAAATATACCTGCTTAAATCTTCATCTTCAATGATATCATTCAACTTTTCTTCCACATTCTGGGCATCAATTTTTATTTCTTTTTCTTTCATATCCGGTGCTTCAAAAGAAATATCATCCAACAATTTTTCCATTATCGTATAAAGCCTTCTAGCGCCAATATTTTCTGTTCTTTCGTTAACCAGCGTCGCAATTTCCGCGATAGAGGATATAGCTTCTTTTGTAAAAAATAATTTTATGCCTTCTGTAGCCATCATTTCCGTGTATTGCTTAACCAAAGCATTATTAGGTTCGGTTAAAATACGGATAAATTCTTCCTTACCCAGCGAATCAAGTTCTACGCGAATCGGAAAACGTCCCTGCAGCTCCGGAATCAAATCGGAAGGTTTGGAAGCACTGAACGCTCCCGCAGCAATAAAAAGTATATGATCTGTTTTGACCATTCCATAACGGGTATTGACGTTGGAGCCTTCCACGATGGGGAGCAGATCTCTTTGCACACCCTCCCGAGATACATCCGGACCATGCGGCGCATCACTGCCTACAATCTTGTCAATTTCGTCTAAAAATATTATCCCCGACTGCTCAACCTTTTCTATGGCTGTTTTAGTCACTTTGTCCATATCAATCAATTTTTGCGCCTCTTCTTCCGCCAGCACTTCCAGAGCTTCCGGCACTTTTAGAGTTCTTCTCTTCTTTTTTTGGGGGAATACATTCCCTAACATATCTCTGATATTCAGCCCCATGTCATCCATTCCTGCAGCGGAAAATATTTCGATCATTGGACCGCTTCTAGCCTCGGTGACTTCCAATTCCACTATTCGATTGTCCAGCTTGCCATTTTTGAGTAATTTCCTTAATTTCTCCCGCGTGGCATCGAAACTCTGCGCCTGCTCTTGGGTAACTTGAATATTTTCAGACGATTCGCTCGGATCCGCCAGCATATCATCAACCTTTTTTTCCGCAGGCCTTTGAGGAAGCAACAGATCCAGCAATTTCCCCTCTGCAATTTCTGCAGCTTTAGTACGAACATTCTCCTGCTCTTCCGATTTGATCATGTTTACGGACAACTCGACCAAATCACGGATTATTGATTCGACATCACGCCCCACATAACCAACTTCGGTAAATTTGGACGCTTCCACTTTTAAAAAAGGTGAATTATCCAATTTGGCCAACCGGCGGGCAATTTCTGTTTTCCCTACGCCGGTAGGCCCGATCATGATAATATTTTTTGGCGAAATTTCATCAGCCAATTCTTTCGACACGTTTTGTCTGCGCCATCTGTTGCGCAGTGCAATGGCCACGGCCCGCTTGGCGTCAGCCTGGCCGATGATATGCTGATTAAGTTTTTCCACTATTTCCCGGGGTTTTAACCCATCATTGGACATAATTTATTTTTACCCCTTATCTTTACTGTTTTTTTCCCCTTTTGTTGCAGCTTCAACATCTATTTCTTCCACTGTTATACGATCGTTAGTATAAATACAAATTTCTGCCGCTATTTTCATTGCTTCTTTCGCAATTTCCGTTGAAGTCATATTAGAATGACGAACCAGAGCGCGGGCCGCCGCTTGAGCATAAGGCCCGCCGGAGCCGATGGCCATAACGTCATCATCAGCCTCAATCACATCTCCATTTCCGGAAATTATCAATGAATAATCTTTACTTACGGCAATCATTAACGCCTCTAAATGCCGCAACACACGGTCTGTGCGCCAGTCTTTCGTCAACTCCACTGCTGCTCTCAACAAGTTGCCATTGTATTGCTCCAGCTTTTGATCAAACCGGTCAAACAAAGTAAACGCGTCTGCCGTAGCACCGGCAAAACCTACGATAATTTCGTTATTATAAAGACGACGCACTTTGCGGGCGCCGCGTTTCAAGATTGTCGTTTCCAACGTAACCTGACCGTCACCGGCTACTGTTATTTTACCCTTATGCTTAACAGCTAATATTGTGGTACCTTTTATATGCATTTTCCTCTCCCTTAAAAAACCAGGCATTTTTAAATTATCAAGATCCATCGGCTCGTTTCGCTCGCTCGGGATAAATGAGACTTTGGCCTTTTTTAGCGGCGTTGCTTTGAAAAAGGCCAAGTGCTTTTAAAAACGCTGGATACCGTGTCGCGCTTCGCTTGCACGGGATCAATTCAACTAACAAATTTCAATGCGCTTTGCTTTTGAAATTTGAGTTTCATTGATTCGACTAAGGCCTTTTTCGGCGTTACCTTGAAAAAAGCCAAGTCTCATTTATTTTTTTGCTCGCGGATGCGCTTTATCATAAACTTCCATCATGCGGTTAATATTTACCGCAGTATATTTCTGTGTCGTGGAAAGACTCTTGTGTCCAAGCAATTCCTGAATCGAACGTAAATCCGCTCCGGCATTTAAAAGATGCGTAGCAAAGCTATGCCTCAGGGCATGAGGGCTGATCTTTCGGCCAATACCGCTTTTGCCAGTTGCCGCATCAACTATCCGGGCAATACTTCTTGTCGTTATTCTTTTACCCTGAGCATTTAAAAACAGCGGTTTTTTAAAAATATTCGCATCAATACTTTTTCTTAGCTCAGCAGTCTTTTCTAAATATTCTTGAACTGCTTGCAAAGCTCTTCTACCAACGGGAACTATTCTTTCTTTTTTACCCTTTCCCCTTACTTTAATCAATTCTTGATTAAAATCAATGTCTATTACATCCAGTCCGGCCAATTCACTTAAGCGCAACCCCGAAGAATAAAACAATTCCATCATCGCCCGGCTACGCAAATCCAGGGCCGACTTTTCGCCTTGGACATCAAGAAGTTCAAAGGCCTCATCAACCGACAAAAAAGTAGGCATATATTTTTCTGCTTTCGGCGTCTGGACCATATTCGCCGGATTATTTTTAACCTTACCGTTACGTAATAAGTATTTATAAAAAGCTCTTAACGATGCTACTTTACGGTTAACCGTGGATTTTTTCACCCTTTGGCGATATAAGTAGCTTAAATAGGCGCGAATAGTTTCCGGCTCCGCGTTGATTACTTCATCTTTTTCTTTTATAAAACTGTTGCTTTGAAGAAAGCCGGTAAATTCCTGAACATCCGCAATATAAGCTTTTTGCGTGTGCGATGAAACATTGCGCTCAACTTCCAGATAAATTCGGAAATCTTGAATAAGGTTTCCCATAATATTTACATTTTATACTTACCAAAATCTTCCGCAGAAAGATTTTCCAGAAATTCCTTAATTTTATCTTCTTTCATTTTATCCAAATCACTTATTTTAATTCCGAAATCCACACTGCGCGATTTTTCAATGACTGTTTCATCGACAAATATAGGCGCATGCGCACGCAGGGCCAGAGCAATAGCATCGCTGGGACGAGCATCAATTGTAAAATTTTGCCCTTCTTTGCTTAAATAAATATTAGCAAAAAAAGTATTGTTGCGAATATCCGCAATCACGATTTTATTCACTGTCACAGCTAAAACTTTCAAACATTCGTTAAACAAATCATGAGTCATTGGCCGTGAAAAAGCTATTTTTTCCAGCTCTGTGGCAATAGCGCTGGCTTCAAACAAACCTATCCAGATAGGAATGGCTTTATTTTCCTGCATATTTTTCAATATTACGATGGGCGTATTGGTAATGGGATCAATTGTTAATCCCGAAACCTTCATTTCAATTAACATTACCAACCTCCTTAGTTCTCAATTATTTCTCCTCTTAAAGAATGCAAATAAGCTTTGGATATTTTTACATTTACCAGTTCACCGATTAAATTCTGTTTGCCCTTAAAATTAACAATTTTCCAGGAGCGGGCTCTTCCCGTCAAATCACTTTCCAAATTTTTGCTTTTTCCTTCCACCAGTAATTCCTGTCGGCTTCCTTCCAAAGCCGTGTTTTTTTCCAGAGTATATTTATCCTGTAGCGCTTGCAATTGTTTGAGTCTTCTTAGCTTTTCACATTCTTCAATTTTTCCCGTAAACTTTTGAGCCGCAGTCCCTTTTCTTTCAGAATACTTAAATGAGAATAAGGAATCAAACCTGATTTTTTCCATCATGTCAATTGTTTCTTGATAGTCATTTTGTGTCTCCTGCGGAAATCCGACGATGATGTCTGAGGTAATGCTTATTCGTTGACAAACTCTGCGCAAGTGATCGACTTTTGCTCTGTATTCTTCAACGGTATATCCTCTATTCATCAACGTCAATATCCGGTTTGACCCGGATTGTACCGGAAGGTGAATGTGTTCGCATAATTTTTCTTCCTGGGCAAAGCAATCGATTAATTCTTCGGAGAGGTCACGCGGATGCGAGGTTGTAAATCGAATTCTTTTGATGCCGGATATCTTACCGATTCTCTTAATTAGCCCAGCGAAATTCATCTCGCTATTCGTATTTTTGCCGTAAGAATTGACATTTTGTCCCAGGAGCGTAACTTCCTGTATACCGCAGTCAACCAGTTTTTTTATTTCTTCGATAATATCTTCCGGCATCCGGCTCATCTCCCGCCCGCGCAAAAAAGGAACGACGCAGTAGGCACAGAAATTATTACAGCCTTGCATAATTGTGACAAAAGCACTAACCGCGCCTTTTTCGGGTGGAGCGAATACGCCAATCGATTTAAGCGATTTATGAAAATCAACATTGGTAATTTTTCCTCTTTTCTTTTGAGCAGAAGCTACCATCTCCGGCAAACGATGAATGTTATGTGTACCGAAGACCAGGTCAACCTGCGCCACTCTTTTAAAAATCCTATCGCCTAAATGCTGGGCTAAACAACCGCCGACACCGATAATCAACGCCGGATTTACTTCCTTTAATTTAGTGAGCCTTCCTAATTCACTGAAAACTTTCTGCGCTGCTTTTTCCCGAATCGAACAAGTGTTGAGAAGGATTAAATCCGCTAATTTCTTGTTATCGGTTGTCTTGTATCCAATATCGGCAAGCAAAGCCGCCATTTGTTCCGAATCATGGACGTTCATCTGACAGCCGAATGTTTCAATGTACAAGTATTTGTTTTTCATCTTTTTTCGCTTATATTATTTATATTGAGGCTTAATATGTCAAGAAAAGTTAGTCAATAGGTTTTTGAGATTTTACAGGTGATTTTCTTTCTAAAAATATCAAGGATGTGTTATGTTTTAGTCATAAACTTGGGAAAAATCTAAATTGTAAAGAACGAAGATTTGACTCCTATGTTTATTTACTCCGTAAGCAAAATAAGGAGGATATGCTTTGATGAAGCGCTATTCAATATTTACGATCTTTATGATAGCCATATTTATATCTAGTCTAAGCTGTGCGACTGACACAGAACAATTGCATTATCAATTAACACCAAAATCGATTATCCATCAAGTGCAATCCAGAGGAGCTGAAGTAGTTGTTTCTGAACTCTATAGGGATTGGAACATCTGGAATTCTATTTTAAAAAAAATAGCTTCCGCAGATGAAGATTGGTTGAGGACTGCAGTCGCGCTTCGAGCTGGTTCCGATGCTGGGACAAGTGAAATGTTGGAATTATCGGTTGGTGAAGCCCTCGAAAATAATCCTGTTAATGTTTTTAGGGTTACTTTAAAAGCCTTTCAGTTAAATTCCATTTGTAGTGGTCCCGATGTTGATGATTTTCGTTATAATTCTTATGAACTTTCGATAAAGGCAATTAACCAGCGCATTCGCAAAGTTTCTGCCGTAACTGATCGCACTTTAGAGAGTACATGTAAGAAATGTATTCACCATTTAGAGGCGTCGAAGGTTGAGATTGCTCGATTTTACGGTATTAAGAAATAAGTAATTAAGTAATTTTAGAGTGATTATAGACAGCTATATTAGCCCACTAATTCAGTAACTTTCCGTAGTTATAAATTTGTCATTGCTTCATAGAGCAAATTGTTTAACTTGCCAAATTCCTCAACGGAAAGAGTCTCCCCGCGACGTTTTCCATCAATGCCTGCCCCAGCTAGAGCATCTCTTATCTTTTCTTCAGAAATGTTCGTCAGTAACTTTGAATTCTTCAAATTGTTAATCAGCATTTTTCTGCGCTGGGCAAAAGACGCCTTCACTAGGCCCGTAAAAAAAAATTCATTGTCTAAATCAACAAGAGGTCTTTTCCTGAAATAGCCCTTGATAACAGCAGATTCGACTTTAGGACGCGGATGAAAACAACTCGCCGGAACATCAAATATTTTTTCCACGGAGGCAAACATTTGCAAAAGCACGGAGGGCACGCCATAGCTTTTATTGTTGGGTAAAGCTACTAAACGTTCCACAACTTCTTTCTGCAGCATGAGAATAAAACCATCGATAGCTGAGCGAAAGGATAATAAATGAAATATCAAAGGGCTGGATATATTGTAAGGTACATTACCGATAACTTTAACTTTGGATTTATATCTTTTTGATAGCACCTTAAAGTCATATTTCAATATATCGCCGCAGTGAATTACCACATTACTATATGGGACAAGTTTTTCTTTTAACACTTCTACTAGTCTCGGATCTATTTCTACAGCAATAACTTTGCCGGCTATTCGGGCTATGAATTCGGTCAATACGCCGATACCGGATCCAATTTCAATTACGATATCGTCTGCGGAAATATCCGCTGCCGCAGCTATTTTCCGAATAATGTTGACATCCAAAAGAAACGACTGGCCTAATTTCTTGCGCGGTTTGATTTCATATTTATTGATTATTTCTTTTGGTGTCGTCATGGTTTTTTCAGGAATTTGATTTCAGCGGCCAACGTGATATTGCGTTCAAATCCAGCGGATCACTGCGGCCGTCTTTCAGCATAATCTCGCCGATAACTGCAATCATTGCCGCATTATCTGTGCACAAAATAGCAGGCGGTATGAATAATTCGATATTCTTTTTTGATGCGGCCTCGGCAAACCGCTGACGCAACCTGCTATTGGCCGCCACTCCGCCGCAAACCACTAATTGTACAATATTATTCTCTAGGGCTCCCCGAATTGTTTTATCTACTAAAACATCAACGATAGCCTCCTGATAGCTCGCTACAATATCCGGCAATTCATCGGCGGTAAAATCACAGCCGCGTTTTTTTAGCATGGTCAATAATGAAGTTTTCAAGCCACTAAAGCTGAAATCGGGCGAATCCTTCATCGCGCGCGGAAAAGCAACTGCTTGATGATTCCCGTTTTTAGCTATTTTATCAATGATCACTCCGCCCGGGTATCCCAGATTAAGAAGCTTGGCCGCTTTATCCAAGGCCTCTCCGGCGGCATCATCGTGTGTCTGGCCAATCACTTGAAAATCATGATAGTTCTTCACCAGATAAACACTAGTATGCCCGCCGGACACAACCAAGGCAACAAAAGGAAAAGACGGCGCTCTTGCACAGAGAAATGCCGCGGTGATATGAGCTTCCAGATGATTGACCCCGACAAAAGGAATATTCAGGGCATAAGCTAGAGCCTTAGCGGTTGACAATCCGATTAAAAGCGAACCAATCAAACCCGGCCCCCGGGTTACAGCAATGCCCTCTATTTCCTGAAATGTGACGTGTGCATCCGCCATTGCTTGTTTCAAAACCGGATTAATTGCCTCAATATGCTTACGCGAAGCAATTTCAGGCACAACACCGCCATATTTGCTGTGATCTTTGATTTGTGAAGCAATGACATTGGAAAGTATTTTTCTGTTATCGACTACGGCCGCCGCGGTTTCGTCACAAGATGATTCAATTCCTAAAACTATCAAATGTTATTCCTGACCAATAATTTTCTTTGCTAAAAAGATAAAATCTTTATATAAAAGCAATGACGTTTTGTAAACAAACTTTTGATAACCATTATTTATCGGAAAATCATCAATGGAATTTAAAACAGATTTTTTGATTTTAGGCAGCGGCATTGCGGGTTTAAGCTTGGCTATTAAGGCTTCAACCCTGGGCAGTGTGGCCATCGTCACAAAAAAGGAAAAGTCGGAATCCAATACTAATTATGCTCAGGGCGGAATCGCCGCGGTTACCGATCAGACCGACAGTTTTGAAAATCATATTAACGACACGCTGGTCTGCGGCGCAGGTCTTTGCAACAAAGATGTAGTCGATTTCGTCGTCAAGGAAGCTCCACCCCGTATTCAGGAACTGATCCAATGGGGAGTAAATTTCACAAAATCGGAAGCGCCGCCTCATGCCTATGATTTAGGTCAGGAAGGAGGTCACAACCGCAGACGGGTACTGCATGCCAAAGACCTTACCGGAAGAGAAATCGAGCGGGCGTTGCATGAAAAAGTCGCCCATTCAAAAAATGTAAACATTTACGAAAACCATATAGGCATTGACCTTATCATCGAAAGGGACCCCGCAGGTCGCGCCATTCGCAGTCTTGGAGCTTACGTGTTGAACATAAATAACGGAGAAATTCACACTTACCGGGCCAAATACACGATTTTATGCACAGGGGGAGTGGGGAAAGTTTACCTTATCACAACAAACCCGGATATTGCGACTGGTGACGGGATTGCTATGGCGTATCGTGCAGGAGCGCAAATTTCCAACATGGAATTCATCCAGTTTCATCCGACATGCCTTTATCACCCTGATGCCAAAGCTTTCCTCATCAGCGAAGCCGTGCGCGGCGAAGGGGCAATTCTAAGACTTAAAAATGGTTCGACGTTTATGGAAAAGTATCATTCCATGAAAAGTCTCGCACCGCGCGATATTGTGGCCAAGGCCATTTACACAGAAATAAAAAAATCTGGCGATGAATATGTTCTTCTCGATATTACCCATCGCGATCATGATTTCATAATTAATCGTTTTCCCAATATTTATGACAAATGCCTTGAATTTGGTCTGGATATAACCCGTGATCCGATTCCCGTCGCTCCGGCCGCACATTATATCTGCGGCGGTGTTACTGTAAATCCCTTCGGGGAAACTTCTATCGCCAATCTTTATGCCTGTGGTGAAGTATCCTGCACTGGACTGCATGGAGCAAACCGTCTCGCGAGCAATTCCTTACTGGAAGCAGTTGTTTACTCACACCGCGTCTATAAAAAAATTGCGGAATTATTCGCTTCCAAACACCACAGCAATTATTCCATTGCTCCGTGGGATGACAGCGGAACAACAGAGAGCGACGATAGTGTCGTTGTAACAAACAACTGGGACGAAATAAGAAGGTGCATGTGGAATTATGTCGGCATTGTCCGGTCGAATAAAAGACTGGAAAGAGCCGTCCGCCGAATTGATCTCATCCAAAAAGAAATTGACGACTATTATTGGAACTTCAAGGTCACCAAGGATTTAATCGAATTACGCAATATTACCACTGTGGCCAAATTAATCGTTCAGAGCGCTTGCGCCAGAAAAGAGAGCCGTGGTCTGCACTATAACGTTGATTATCCCGATACTCTCCAAGAATTCCAGAAAGACACGATTATTTTAAAAGGATAAATTTCTGGCCTATAAGACCGAGCTTATTAAGTATTTTACCTTAAAAAACCAGGCAATAATCTCTAAATTTCTATTTATCGTTTCCAAATACGCGGTTAAAAATAAAATCCAGATTCTTTAAAAAGTTATTTATGTTGAAAATTTCCGCCAAATCTTGCCCCTGTAAATATTTCTTTATTGCATCGTCTTTTTCCAGCAATTCCTTGAATTCTATGCCCTCATGCCAAGATTTCATTGCGTTCTTCTGAACAATAGTATAGGCGTCTTCTCTGGTCATTCCTTTCTCAATAAGAGCAAGCAGCACCATTTGTGAAAATATAACTCCGTTGGTCATATTTAAATTGGAAAGCATTCTATCGGGATATACAATAAGCTTATCCATCATCCCGGTAAACCTTCCCAGCATAAAATCCAAAACAATTGTGGCATCCGGTCCGATAACTCTTTCTACTGAAGAATGACTTATATCCCTTTCATGCCAAAGGGCTACATTTTCCAGCGCGGCCAACGCATAAGATCTGACGAGCCTCGCTAAACCGGAAAGATTTTCTGAAAGGACGGGATTGCGTTTATGCGGCATAGCCGATGAACCCTTTTGTCCCGCGGAAAAATATTCTTCCGCCTCTCGAACCTCCGTCCGCTGAAGTAACCTGATCTCCTGCGCAAATTTATCCACTGAAGAGGCAATTATCGCCAGAGTGGTAAAAAATTCGGCGTGTCGATCACGCTGAATAATTTGCGATGATACCTGTGCCGGTTTCAAAGCAAGTTTGCGGCATACATATTCTTCCACAAATGGCTCCACAAAAGAAAAAGTGC
>DLME01000033.1 GCA_002479215.1 Syntrophaceae bacterium UBA7544 | reverse complement strand
AGCCGGGGCTTTGTCCAATCCCACGAAATCGATTCATTATTGACACAGTTCGCGCGACTATGAATACTCAAGCCATTCACCGCTGCGTGGGATAGATTAGATGCTAGTAGTAGCGACATAACAATTATGTGCTTTTTCATTTTACCTCCTTGGTTAAGATATTTTATTAAAAAATCGCGTTAATAAAGAAAAGATAAATTATCTTTATTTGCAAATTAATATTGTTGCCAATAATCCGCCCAATATATTCCTGTCAATGCCCAGACTTTCTAAAAAGACTGAGCAACCGTACCAAATAGGGAGGAAAAAAATCCACATCATCAATAATTTCCAGAAATTCCATATATAACATCCAAACCTAAATATTCTTCTGGGATTTTGTCGAATTCTTCCAGGAATTTGATGTCTACATCAGATTTTTCGCAATCACTTTTAAAACAATTAAAAGATTCACCAACTCTTAAGTAATGAGATCCATAAGGGATCCTGTTGCTGTGACTTATAGCCCCCTTTAAATCATAAACTTTAATTATATTGCTTAAATGCCATTCATTGGATATATCTGAACCAGATTCAAACAATGTGTAACCATAACAATGACCGTTGTTAGAGTCACAAAATATATATTTATTCATATCTTCACCACGTCAAAATAAATAGGTAGAGATAGCTCAACCCCCTGTTTGATTAATCTGGGGCTTGCCTCTATAAAGTCATTGAACATGCAAGCAGCATTGTCCTCATCATAGCCTTGACCTTTGTCAAATATTCTTACCATTTCCACTGATTCGCCATTATCACATTCGATTTTCATCGTGATTTTAAACATTTTACAATCCTATTTAAATAAATTATTAGCCAAACATCCACAAACAAGACATAAACATCATCGCACTTAATCCAGCAGTGATGATTATGTAGTTGTACATCACTCGAATCTCACGATTTAGCTTAAGAATCTCATTGTTCAACTCTTTATATCTAACAGCTGATTCGGTGTCGATTTGAATAGTAACTAAGTCAAAGCCATTGATTCTATTTTCCAATACTTCAAGACGTTTCTTGTAAAAGTTTCCAGCGTCTGTCATTAAGATGTTTTTGTTGCTCATTGTAAAAACTCCTTTGCTGTGTGTAACAACATTGATAAAGCTAGAATAGCTCCTAGAATGTTGATTCTGAATATTTGCTTTTCAATTCTGGCAATGCGTTCGTTTTGTAACATTTTGACTATATTCTTATCTATTTGATGAATGTTTGACTCATAATCTTTCATAATTCTAACTTCTCGCTGTTAATCCAATTTCTAATGCAAGTAATCCCGCAAAAATGTTTAGAACCGTATAATTCCCTTGGTAAATTCATCGCAAACACTGCCCCGCCTTTATTTCTCATTGGAACATCAGATAATTGCAAATAATATTCTGATGAATAAGAAGTAAACATTAGTTCTTTTTTGCAAGAGTCACATTTTCTTTCGATTGTCTCGCTCATTGCAGCTCCTCCTCAATCACATACTGCTGATATTCCGCGTCTTGTCTGTCGCCCTCGTCTTGTTCGGGTGCATGGTAATCATGCCAAGCATCCCATCGGATGTTGTCGTCTGCGTTGCGTACGTCGTCAATGTCTCTCATTTAATATCTAACCTCGTTTCCCAATATTTACCCAAAAATTTATAGCATTCTTCAGCCTCTTCTAAAGTCATGATTCTTGGCCCCTGGATAGTTAACGGATCCAATGAAGTTATAACTTTATTGAATATGTCTATATCTCCAGTTTCCTCATTATATCTCTGCCATTCTTCCCACTCAGTCAATGGCTTGCCAGCGTTATGCCAGCAATTATTTGAGATAACCTCGCATTTTTTCCAAGTTTTTACATGTTCCTTCAGCTCTTCGGGAGAATATTTTTTTTCTTCAACGTATGGTTCGGTCATTTTTTAATCCTATTAGCCCCCTTTCGAGGGCGGTGTGTTTATGCCCTATTCCTTTTAGCTTGAATGGCTGCCAAATATCCATCGCGATAGGATTGAATAAGATCTTGATATTTTTCTGGCATTAAAATAATCATCTTCAATTTCCAGCTTAATATACAAATCACTTTGTTCTGCTTTAGAAAGTTAATAAAATCTTCGTCTTCTAATGGACTGCACATGCAACCATCGTTATATTTGTTGATCCCAAATTTTCCAGCCTCCCAGTATATATTTAACATTTTATATCTTCCTGTTGTGTGATTTGGTTATTAACCTTTAAAGCTTTTTATTAGTTCTTCATCAAATGATGAAAGTAGATCATGTTGCATATCTCTAATCTTAACAAAAGGATCTTCCGTAAAATCTAAGTCAAAGAAGTCAAGCATAAGCTCGGCAATGTCATCCTCTGAAAAAATCATGCCATCCAACCATGCTTGAACCGCGTCAAAATCCAATTCATCATCATTACATCCCTTCAGATGCGTCAGCAGCTCTTCTTTTTGAATCGCTAAGTATTTTTTAGCTACCTCTAAAGCGTCAAGTGGAAGCTCTTTGATTGATTCTTCATAAATTGCATTTCTAAAGCTTTTCATTTTAAATTCCCCGTTGTTGCGTTGATGCAGCCATTATACATGACGAAAAGTAAAAAACAATAGTAAATGTGAATTATTTTAATTTTATTCGGAGTGGATTTGTACTGTTGTAATGGTGTAATGGTACAGCATAATGAGTTAGGTGGTGTGCTAGAGTGATAACACTGGATTTCTCCCATTTAACATAATATTTATTATGCGCACCGAGTTGCTTGGCTGGGATTATTGGGGTATGGTGAGTTATGCGTAAACTGCAAGCCCCCCATCAACCCAACTCACGATGCTTTATATTCGGAGAGTACTCGACGAGTAAGCCCCAATGGGGTATGATTCCGTGTCGGCGTCATCGTGATAGTAAAATCCTCGCTTTGTCATCCACCGACATTAGGGGCGTTATACAATCCAGCGCCCCTTTTTACCTATCCCCCCACCGCTTTTAATCCTTCGCTAATGTGCTAGAATCAACTCATACCACAATGGGATTATTAGTACATGCTCGAAAGAGATCACACTATAGTAGATGCAAGACCTCAAGGCGCTATGCCTGGGCGTTCTGATTTGCCTTTGACTGCAAGAGGGAATGTGAGACACGCCGACTCTAAATACAAGCCTCATTTTCCCGACCGACTAATTGAGATGATGACGGCGGGGTGCTCCTATGCACAAGTAGCAAAAGAATTTGAGACCCATCCAAGAACAATGCATTATTGGTGTGATAACTTTCCAGAGTTTGAGGAAGCATACAGACGCGGTGCAGCTGCAAGAGAGGCGTACTTTGATAAGCTTGCACTTGAGCATCTGGTCACGGACAAAGAAGGCCCTAAGTTTGATACACGCTTATATATGTATATTAAAAGGGCAGACTTTCAGCGTTACGACACTCAGCAAGCCAACATCAACTTTAACGTTAATCAGCAGCCAGAAGGTGAGAAAGAAGTCAAAGAACTGGTGACCAAGTATATCGACACGAAGCACAAAGAGACTATATGAACATTATTGAAAAACTTTTTAGCACAATCAAACCCTCAGGCATTGATGCTGCGCTTAATGACATGCTCAAGGCAATCGCTGCGCATCATGATGCAATCATCGCGCACATTAACAGCCTGCCAGACTCAATCAAAGGCGAGCTAATCAAAGAGATTGCAACCATGGCAGTAAACGATATTTCTGAGCATGAGGGCCTTGTGGGCTCATCTAATGTGTCTGCAACTGTGGTGGCATCACCCGAGGTGACATCATGAGCATATTCGATAAAGTGCTTAAAGATGCAATGAATCTGATGAAGAAACATGAGAAAGAAACACAAGCAATTATCCTGGCGCTTGC
>DLME01000102.1:6697-8495 GCA_002479215.1 Syntrophaceae bacterium UBA7544 | reverse complement strand
ATCAGGAAAGTTTCCGATGCCATTGCCCATCCGGTAACAATCATGGAAATTTGCGGCAGTCACACGTACGCCATCGGTCGCTTTGGCATTCGCAAACTTCTGCCGGCAAGCATCAATTTAATTTCCGGGCCGGGCTGTCCGGTTTGTGTAACATCATCACGTGATGTAGATATAGCTCTTTATCTAGCCGGGCAAGCCAATACGATATTTGCTACTTTCGGCGATATGCTCAGAGTCCCGGGCACGAATGGCGACAGCCTCCAGAAGAAAAGAGCAGCAGGCGCAGACGTCCGTGTAGTCTCATCTGCCGATGAGTGTATTGAGCTTACCCAATCTAATCCACAAAAAGAGGTCATTATGATGGGCATTGGCTTTGAGACAACTGCGCCAACCATTGCCGCCACCGTCGAGAGCTGTCGGAAAAAAGGCATTAAAAACTTTTCTGTCTTTTCCGTGCATAAGATTGTGCCTCCGGCGCTCATAGCTTTACTTGCCGACCCCCTGCTGAATATCGATGGCTTCCTTTGCCCCGGCCATGTCAGCACCATGATTGGCTCCAATGCTTACAAAATGATCACCGAAGCCAATCGGGCTGCCGTAATTACCGGATTTGAACCGGTGGACATTATGGAAGGTATATGGATGATGCTGTCGCAGATAGAAAGCGGCAAGAAAGAAGTAGCTATTCAATACAACAGGGGTGTTAGACCTGAGGGAAATATCCGCGCTATGAATTTTTTGCAATCCATGTTTAATACGGCAACTATGGAATGGCGGGGCCTGGGGCCGATACCAGCGAGCGGTCTGATTTTCAATGATGCCTATGCTGCCTTCGATGCCTTGAATAAATTTAAGATACCGGAAATTCATTCGGCAGAAATCAAAGGCTGTGGCTGCGGCGATATTTTACGAGGCATAAAGACTCCACAGGATTGCCCCTTATTTAAAAAACTATGTACCCCGACAAACCCGATCGGGCCCTGCATGGTCTCTGCGGAAGGTACTTGCTCCACCCATTACAAATATTACTAACGGAGGTAATAAAATTGAAAGTAGCAGTTGTGAAAAATGTCCTTGATGCCAATGACCGAATTGCCGCGGAAAACAGGGCATTATTTGATAAGAATAAGGTGTATGTCATTAACCTCATGAGTTCGCCCGGCGCGGGAAAAACGACGCTGGTGGAAAGAACAATATTGGCACTGAAAGATAAATACCGGATTGGCGTGATTGAAGGGGATATCCAGGATACATATGATGCCGATCGCGTTGCCAAGCTTGGCATTCCTGTAGTGCAGATTAATACCGGCGGCGCCTGCCATATCGACGGCAATATGATCAGAGAAGCTTTGCCGACTTTTGATCTCGCCAAAATTGATCTGCTCATCTGCGAAAATGTCGGTAATCTGGTTTGCCCGGCTGAATTCAAAATTGGTGAAAATGCCAAGATCATGATTTTGAGTACTCCGGAAGGCGCTGATAAACCGGCAAAATATCCGTTGATGTTTCAGGAATCAGCGGTCATGCTCATTAACAAGGTTGACCTGCTTCCCTATGTGGATTTTGATCTGCAAAAGGCAAAACGCGATGCGCTTTCGATTAACAAAAAACTTCAAATATTTGAAGTATCCTGTAAGACCGGTGTCGGCCTTGACGGCTGGATTAAGTGGCTTGCGGATCGCATAGATGCTTTCCAAAAATCACGGGTATGAACCCCAAAGCAAGCTTCGGAAACATTTCTCGAGCTCGCTGCTGTTTGTCATACCCTCCACGTTGCGGGATTGTTCAACTTACCAAT
>DLME01000102.1:0-6646 GCA_002479215.1 Syntrophaceae bacterium UBA7544 | reverse complement strand
TTCAACTTACCAATTCCGCTACGTTACGTCCGGCACGTGTGACCTTTAGGTTATTCGCCGGATTCCACTTTCAGAATTGGAGTTTCACAATAAAAAAGTGATGAAAAGAGTTCGTTATCTGTTTTCCGGCGTGGTTCAGGGCGTTGGTTTCCGGCCCTTTATTTATCGCCTGGCTGTCAAAAACTCTTTGCGCGGTTTTGTTCAAAATCGCCCGGACGGAGTACTGATAGAAGTCCAAGGTTCTGTAGCGGCAATCGATTCTTTTCTAGCTGGGGTTCGGCAGGAACTGCCACCGCTGGCAGACGTTACGAATATTTCATCCAAGGATATTGCCATACAGCCGGATGATAATTTTCGGATTATCGAAAGTGAAAGGCGCGGTGATGGTGATGTCCACATCTCACCGGACATAGCCATTTGTAAGGATTGCCTGAAAGAACTTTTTGATCCCCTTGACCGCCGTTACCGATTCCCTTTTATCAATTGTACTAATTGCGGCCCACGGCTGACAATCATCAAATCAATTCCTTATGACCGCATCAATACTTCCATGGCTTGCTTCCCTCTATGTCCACAATGCCATGCTGAATATGAAAATCCTGCAGATAGGCGCTTTCACGCCGAACCTAATGCCTGCCCTTTGTGTGGACCCAAAATTCAACTCCTGAATGAGACGGGCAATAAGGTCAACACGGATGAACCAATAAAGACTGCTATTGGATTGCTTAAAGAGGGCAAAATTTTAGCCATCAAGGGTTTGGGAGGATTTCATCTGAGTGTCGATGCCGGAAATGACGAGGCAGTAAGGAGACTTCGTTCACGCAAGTTTAGGGAAGAAAAGCCTATGGCCATCATGGTCAAGAATTTAGAAAATGTGAAACGTTTTGCCAACGTTAATGAAGAGGAAGAGAAGCTGCTTAGCTCGCCGCAGCGGCCAATTGTTTTGCTGAAAAAGAAAAACAGCAGCACAATTTCTGAGCAGGTGGCTTCCGGTGTTCCTAACCTCGGCGTTATGCTTCCTTATACGCCGCTGCATTACTTGCTTCTGGAAAAAGATTTTGATGCGCTGGTGATGACCAGCGCCAATCAAATTGATGAACCGATTTGCATCAGCAATCGGGAAGCGGTGACTCGATTAAAAGAAATTGCCGATTATTTCCTCATCCATAATCGTGACATTTTAGTTCGTTGTGATGACTCCATTGTTATGTTCGCGGGAGGAAAACAGCAGCTATTGAGGCGAGCGCGCGGTTTTGTTCCCAAGCCTATTGTCCTAAAAGATTCTTTTCTTGATGTACTAGCCTTAGGCCCACAGTTAAAAGCAACACAATGTATCGTGAAAGGCAACTTTGCATTTTTGAGCCCCCACATTGGCGATATGGAAACACCGCAGGCCAGGGATTTTTTTCAGGAAAGTCTGACTCTGATGAAAAAGATTACTGAATCCAACCCCGAAGTGATTGCCTGCGATTATCATCCGGCCTACTATTCGACAAAGGTCGCCGAAGAACTTACCGGCGTTAGAGTAATCCGCGTTCAGCATCATCACGCTCATATCGTCAGTTGCATGGCGGAAAATAAAATTTCCGGAGATGTGATCGGTCTGGCCATGGATGGTACCGGCTATGGTCTTGATGGCAATGCCTGGGGTGGGGAATTCCTTGTCGCGAACGAAACAGAATTTAAGCGTTTGGGGCATCTTCAGTATTTTGTTCTACCCGGCGGTGAGAAGGCAATTCACGAGCCTTGGCGAATAGTAGCAAGCCTGCTTGCCCTGGCCTATGGTCAATCTTGGCCTGATATTGCCGCTCAACTTGGCATTTTGCCTCCTGGATTTAACAGCAAAGTACTCGACAAAATTATTAAGAATAAAATCAATAGTCCATTGACATCCGGCTTGGGAAGATTATTTGACGGGGTTGCGGCAATTATCGGTTTGCGTAAAACGGTGAGTTTTGAAGGGCAGGCAGCAATGGAACTGGAAGGACTATCTAATCAGAAAGCCGGTGAGCCCTTCCCCTTTGAAATTTCTGTTGATCAGGAAAACTGTTTTATTCTTGATATTTCATCCACAATCCGTGCTATTGTAAATAATCTTTTAGCAGGAAAAAGCAAGAAAGAAATTTCTTCTTCTTTTCATCGGACACTGGCAGTAGCATTTGCCGCTATGTGCGAACGGATACGCGAGAAAATCGACGTAAATAGAGTCTCTTTAAGTGGTGGTTGCTTTCAAAACAAAATTCTATTAGAAGACAGCATTAGTCAATTGGAAAATGTAGACTTTGTAGTTTATCACCATAAACAAGTACCAACCAATGACGGGGGTATTGCTCTAGGACAGGCAGTTATCGCCGGAGCGATCGCCAAGAAATAGGTGATGGTATAGTTTACCCTTTTTTCTAAATGGGGATAGAAAGGGGATTTTTTCATGACAGTCATCGGGAAATACGACAAGATCCTGCTGGAACACGGCAGCGGCGGGCTTTTAAGCAATGAGTTGATTGTTGGAAGTTTCCTGCCGCATTTTAATAATCCCTACCTTGAGCGCCTCGAAGACAGCGCTGTACTCACTATCGGTAAGCAGAAACTCTGCTTTACCACTGACTCCTATGTCGTTAGCCCGGTCTTTTTCCCCGGGGGAAATATCGGCTCACTGGCCGTACATGGAACCATCAATGATCTTGCTGTGTGTGGTGGTAATCCGCTGTTCATGAGCACCGGCTTTATTTTGGAAGAAGGTTTCCCTTTTGCCTTTCTCGAAAAAATTATTCAGTCCATGGCTGAGGCAGCACGAATGGCCGGTGTAAAGATAGTCACCGGCGATACGAAGGTTGTTCCCCGTGGTGCTGCTGATGGCATTTTTATTAATACATCCGGTATCGGCATCGTCGAATATGAAGGAACTTTGTCTGTAAAAAGCATTAAGCTCGGGGATGCTATTATCCTTAACGGATCAATCGGCGACCATGGTGCCGCTATAATTAAAGCCAGAGATAATCTGGGATTGGAAGCGGAAGTTATTTCCGATTCTGCGCCTCTTAACGGACTCATTGCGGAAATCTTAAAGGCCAGTCCGAACATCCACTGCATGCGTGACGCGACGAGGGGAGGACTGGGTGCAATTCTGGCTGAAATTGCCAAGAGTGCCAATATCCAAATCAATATTTCAGAACAATTTATTCCTGTTCAGGATAACGTCCGGGGGATTTGCGAAATATTGGGACTCGATCCACTTTACCTGGCTAATGAAGGGAAAATGGTTTTATTCTGTCCGGCGGACGAAGCCAAGAAAGTCCTGGATACCATGAAAAAGCATGAACTAGGCATCAATGCCGCAATTATCGGCAATGTTACCCCATGCGGCCAAGGGCGTGTTGTGCTCAAAACTTCCATCGGCGGGGAAAGAATTGTTGATTTGCCTACAGGAGAATTGGTTCCAAGAATATGTTGATCTTTTTTCTGGTTCATCCGGCTCTTACGTACTTTCTGATTTCAAAAGGTGATATAGCTGCGGGCTGATGCATTTGTTACACCTACAAGTACACAGGTTTCAGTTTGGAATTGAAGTATGGATTACCAGTTGAACTGTATTCTCTGATTGTGTTGCAAAATAAGTAATGTTGCACCATTTGCTCTCCCCCTGTCCAGTATATGATAACACACGGCGGTCATCCACCCCAGGGCAGTGAAGGCTTTGGCTGTCTTGCAAAACGGAGGAAGGAAGGGTAAACTATGTATCAAGGATAGCGGCTATTTAAAAAGCTTTCTGCGGCTTCATAATAAGCCGCTGTCCCCGATGATTGCTGAATAGTTCCGGTTGTCGTGACGGAGTAAGGATTAGTAAGGATTCGTCCCGGTAGCCACTGCCGTTCCTGCGGTTAATGCCCCGGTGGTCTGATCGATGGTATAGACCGAGATATTGTTGGAACCTGTATTTGCCGCATAGGCAAATTTCCCTGACGGGATAACCGTGACGGTGACGGAGCTGGGACTTGTCCCGGCATCCACTGTCGTTGGGTTGATCAATGCCCCGGTGGTCTGATCGATGGTATAGACCGAGATATTGTTGGAACCTGTATTTGCCGCATAGGCAAATTGCCCTGACGGGTCGACCGTGACGAAGTAAGGATTCGTCCCGGCAGCCACTGCCGTTCCTGCGGTCAATGCCCCGGTGGTCTGATTGATGGTATAGACTGAGATATTGTTGGAAGCCAAATTTGCCGCATAGGCAAATTTCCCTGACGGGTCAACCGTGACGGACCAAGGACTTGTCCCGGCAGCCACTGACGTTCCTTGGGTCAATGCCCCGGTGGTCTGATCGATGGTATAGACCGTGATAACGTTGGAAACCAAATTTGCCGCATAGGCAAATCTCCCGTACGGGTCAACCGTGACGGAGTAAGGATTCGTCCTGGTATACACTGCCGCTCCTTCGGTCAATGCCCCGGTGGTCGGATCGATGCTATAGACCGAGATAGTGTTGGAATTATTATTTACCGCATAGGCAAATTCCCCTACTGACGGGATAACCGTGATGGTGACAGAGCTAGGACTCGTCCCGGCAGTCACTGCCGTTCCTGCGGTCAATGCCCCGGTGGTTTGATCGATGGTATAGACCGAGATAGTGTTGTCACCCCTATTTGCCGCATAGGCAAATTGCCCTGACGGGTCAACCGTGACGGGGGAAGGAGCCGTCCCGGTAGCCACTGCCGTTCCTGCGGTCAATGCCCCGGTGGTCTGATTGATGGTATAGACTGAGATAGTGTTGGAAGCCAAATTTGCCGCATAGGCAAATCTACCTAACGGGTCAACCGTGACGGAGTAAGGGGTCGTTCCAGCAGCCACTGCCGTTCCTGTGATCAATGCCCCGGTGGTCTGATCGATGGTATAGACCGAGATAGTGTTGTCACGCGTATTTGCCACATAGGCAAATCTCCCTGCCGGGTCAACTGTGACGGAGTGAGGCGGCGGTGTCACACAGCTCACATATACATTGTACACAGGCGCGTTGGTGATTGTGCCACTGCCGTTGCTGACGGTGCAGATTTGGGATAAGACCGGGGGCTGCGTCTTGACAGTGACGGCGTAGGCAGCCCCGGCGGACACCGGCGTGGCAAAGGAGAAAGCGCCGTCGGCAGAGATGCTCCGATCCTCTCCGGTATTGTTATGCAACACCAGCCCGTTGTCGGCCAGGCCGCTGACCGTGCCGCCGACCGTGTAGTTGTATCCGGGTGAGCTACCGCAGGACACCAGAATGGCCATCAAGCCAACAGCCCCTATGGTCTTGGCCAACATGCTCGACAAGACCCCAAGTTCTCGTTTTTTGCCTACAGACAGTGCCACCATTTTTTCCTCCTTCAAAGGATCCTTATTAATGCTAATAGGTTCAGCTTCTGACAAGACGATCCCAGAAGTAATTCTCAACTTTAGCTGGGTGTCTTAAACCAACGAGGCGTAAATGTGTCTTTAATACTTTAGGAGTACTTCTCCTCCCGCCGCTTAATCCATGCACCGGATCGTCCCAATCAATGAGACTCAGTCGGTCTCCTTGCAAGATCATGTTATTGACAGTCCAATCGTTATGAGAAGGGTCTTGGATACCCTTGACCGCGGCTTCGATCTTTTCTCGCGATGGGTAAGCGCCATTGTACATTAAGAAGGTGATCAAATTAATCCCTGATTTCCAATCATTGACCTTCGCTGTGTGAGCGTGTGGCGGCCATTTCGTAATGGTCTTCGCTTCGTAGTTACTCGTAATTGTGTAATGATCGCTGGTTTGGGGAACAAGCCAATGCTTTCTTGTCAGCCGTTTTTTTTCTGATTCCAGCAGGTAAATATTCGCCATTACATTATCAGAGGTATGCCGAGGAACTTTTCCTAAAATATTTGCTTTTCTGAAAAGCAAATATTCTTCAATCGATTTCCTTAAGATATTCTGCTCCTGACTTGCACAGTCCTCCTCCGGAGGCGTCTCTATAATAATGTTGTCCCCTAACTTTAAGATCGCATCCGTGATCTCCCTCCATTGAGGTCCAAACCAGTGAATGATATTCATGGCCAAAACAACGCTGAAACTTTCACATTCGCCCAACTTCAGGAGATCCTTCAGAGTTACTTCTTTATTAAGGAGGATTATGTTCTCAAGGGTATCATTCGCATTGCAAAGATCGAGTAATTGAGAACCCACTTTGGGGTATGCCTGATTATTGCCTTCGATCATCACACAAACACAGTCATAGTCATATGCCGCTCTAAAAGAGAAGTATCCTTGGCTTGCACCGATATCTAGTATGTCGAATGGTCGGCGGTACTTATTCAAAACCTCTTGGATGATCTTATAACGTGTCTCTGTTTCATGATTACCGCTTGCTTTTTTAACCACAACATTATTGATGATGATATCTTGATATTGTTCATGGCCATACTTGGTTATATCAAGAAAACTTAGCGTGTTTTTGTGACGGAGATGGAAAAATGACTGGCGATTAAAGAACATTGAGAAATAGCCCTTCAGTATTTCTTGCAATCGTTATGAGCATATCTGAAAAAATATGCTTCTGCCCGATTGATGTTTTTATTGTTAGCAGTCAAATCACAGTTTGTCAAATCACAGTTTGTTTCGAAACCCACTAAACCTTGGTTTCAT
>DLME01000273.1 GCA_002479215.1 Syntrophaceae bacterium UBA7544 | reverse complement strand
GCCTGACTTGAAAGTTTTTGTTAAAAATATATTTTAGATATCCTTTTATGTTCTCTTCGCGTGACTTCTTCTCAGTAACTTCCGTTTCTTCTTTTCTTTCCGTATATCTTTCTCTGCACCGTGGAAAAACTTCAGCATGAAGCTTTTTATGCAAATAATTCTTTAATTTTCTAAAGTGAGGGTGAGTTATAATAAACGAGCTTCTATTAATATTCATTGCTTCCTCTAGCCCTTCGTCTATGTATATTTCTCCAAAAACCCAGGGCAAAAACAACTTTTCAGCATATGGGTAACTCAGAAAATCTGGATCAGAACCACCAATAGAGGTATTTTTAATTCTTATTATTATCCCCCGCAGGTGAGGAGGAAAAATTTGTCTTTCTTGATTATATATATAACCTTTAAATTTTAGCTTCGAGCCATCAGGAAAATCACTAAATTCTTCTTCGAAATAATATAAGTCGTAACTTTCTTTCTTATCAAATATGTCCTTCTCACCTGGTAAAAGTATTGGTTTCTTTATTATTACCCCATCGAAATCTACTAAAAACTCCAGCTTCTGTATGACATTTTTTAAATTATTAATGGATTTAGTCTCTTGATTAAACCAATTTGGATTCTTTACTTTGATTGGGCCTTCCTTTAAGTAAGGCACTGGAACAGTATTTGCCACATCCAATATCAAACGCCAATACCCTCCGATATCCTTTGAAGGATCTAAGTATTTTTTTTCAATTTCCTCAATAATGACCTCAAATTTTTTGCCTTCAAAAGTAGCAATTTTAATCCCAGCATCATGAATATCTTTGTCTTCCAATAACTCTTTAAAATCTTTATTTAACGCACTTAAAAGAATGATGGTATAGTGCGCATCTTTCTCTTCTTCCAGATTCGTTAATTTAACTTCACTAATTTCGTAGAAATCTTTTTTTTGATGAACAGTCTTTTTAAATCTTTCAAAGTCAATTTCTGCTTGAAACTTAAATTCTTCTCCTCTCTTTGAAGAGATTACTGTCATCTTATCGCAAATTTCAGAAACAGATATAAACCCAATGCCAATTTTCCCAATTATTGGTCTTTTAAACTTTCTAGTAATCTCTCCCCCATCTCTTTTATCTGATCTGCTAATCCACAAGAATTTAGTGCTGAAATCAACATAATTCATCCCGTCGCCATCATCTGTAATGGAAAAGGTATCAAATTCTGGCTTAGCCCTTACTATAACTTCGCTTGCGTCTGCATCAAAAGAGTTACTTATTAATTCTTTTATACAATTTGCAGGATTACTATATATGCCCTTACTTAAATGCTGTATAATCTGAGCAGCAACTTTCATATGAACGATCTGCTCGTGACCAATTTGCAATTTTAATGCTTCTTCTTTTTCTTTATCCTTAGTCATCTTATGCCTCTTTCGCTATACTAGCGAACTCCGCTACTGTTATATCTTTGAGCTTTATGGGGGTCGTTCTATTTTCTATCATTATTTAAATAACCCCATCACCAATATTCATTATTTAATCTTTTGCAGCATCTCTCCCAGCATTACAATGGATTAAGTTCAGATATTGAGGAACGCCCCATTTTTTAAAAACATATTTAATCACGGGTAAGATACCCTCCGCTGTGCGGGATCGTTCAACTTACCAATTCCGCTGCACTTTGCTTTCGGAATTGGAGTTTCACGAAAACCATGTGCTTAAACATACTCGGAATATGTCTTAAGTTCAATTCGTTTTTTGCACTGGTCAACGGCAAAATAACTGGACACCGGCCTTCCCGGCATACGCCGGGTAAACTGCCGGTGTGACGTAGGTGGGCTGGGGATTACTGCGTTAAGGACAAATTCCGGAGACATCTGATGTCAATATTAGTATGCTTGTGATTAAAATACGTCCTTAAAAAGATAAGAAATTTCCATCGGCTACCCTTGACAGGAGTAATACCTGTAAATATATTAACTTGGCTTTACTTTAGGTAATAATGAAAGATTTCAGCTAGGTAATTATGCAGGATCACATAATAAAAATATTTAAAGAAAGCAGTCGCGTCAAAGAAGCTTTTATTAATGAGAACCTGAGTAAACTAATTAATGTAATTGATGTGTTAACTGCTGCACTAAAATCAGGCAACAAGATATTACTGTTCGGCAATGGCGGTTCAGCGGCGGATGCACAACATATTGCTGCGGAATTTATCAACCGCTTTTTAATAGAAAGGCCGCCTCTTCCGGCAATTGCCCTTACGACCGATACATCCGTTATTACGAGTATCGGAAATGATTATGACTTCTCCGAAATATTCAGTAAGCAGATCAGGGCGATAGGACAACCGGGGGATGTTGCCTGGGGAATTAGTACCAGCGGTAATTCTGCCAATGTTATGAAAGGCATGGAAGCGGCCAAGAAGATGGGATTGGTAACTGTTGCTTTTACCGGCAAAGATGGGGGAAATATTGCGAAAATTGTTGATTTTTCCGTTAATGTATCTTCTTCCAATACGGCGCGCATTCAGGAAACGCATATTACAGCCGGTCATGCTATCTGTGAGCTGGTAGATATGAAACTATTTCAAAAGCCTGATTTAAAATAATGAGAAAATTATTTTTGAGGTCAAGGTGAAAACAAAAAAAGAACATATTGCTAAACACCCCCCGGACGAAGTTATTGCCGGGGGAGAGCACTCGGAAATAAATGATCTAAAAGCAAAATTAGAAGATAAGGAAAAAGAAGCCGCGGCCAATTATGATAAGTACCTGCGTGCAACTGCGGAATTGGATAATTACAAAAAAAGGGCGGCCAAAGAAAAGATTGATACAATCAAATATGGTAACGAAGAGATCATTAGAGATATTTTGCCTTTTGTGGATAGTTTAGACAGGGCAATGGAACAAACTGGCGGCTCCGATGTTGAAGCATTTAAAGATGGTATCAAATTAATCAGGGAACAGCTTTTGTGCTGTCTTAAGAAGTATGGTTTGGAGAGAATCGAGAGCGCCGGCCTTGATTTTGATCCTAACTTTCATGAAGCAATGATGCAGATTCATAGCGACGAACATGAAGAAAATAAAATAGTTAATGAAATGGCAAAAGGTTATTTGCTCAATGGCAGACTTTTGAGACCGTCGAAAGTTTGTGTATGTAAAAAGATAAATAAAGAAAATGACACATGTGAGAAAATAGCAGACAATGGACAAT